>DMKB01000335.1 GCA_003454665.1 Nitrospiraceae bacterium
TTTGGTGCGGAGCGAGGAGGGAGAGAGATGAAAACCAATCTCTGGATCGTTATTATCGTCGTCGTGGGATTCCTGGGGTTCCTCATGGGATACAGTACGCCACCCTTCATGCATAGCGGCATGTTCAGCAGCGAGGGCCAGCAGGCTGAGCCGGGAGCGGCAATGGACCAGGATGCAGAGGAGTACTACAAGGACCTGCTGACTGATGAAGAATAAGGATATCGAGTATACACAGGAGGTTCACCCATGAAAACGAACCTTTGGATCGCAATTGCCGTTGCCGTAGGATCGCTGGGTTTTGCCGGCGGCTACGCTGTATCTTCTGCCACCGGTATTGAACCCGGTTACTTCGATGCTGTCGAGGCCGGTGGATACGGCGGCGCCACGGAAGAGAAGGTTGAAGGCATAGACGCCGATCTGCAGGACTACTACAAAGAACTGTCTTCTGAAGAAGAGTAGCGGCAGGCAGGCATTATCCCACGAGGAGTCGAACGATGAAGACGATATTGATTGCGGTGGATGACAGCAAGGGGTCTCTGGCCACTCTCGAAACGTATGGAAATCTCTTTACCTGCGTCCGTCCCGAGACGACGTACCTTCTCTCGGTTCAGAAGATAGAAGGCCGGTCTCTCATGGACGAGATGCTCGGCGTTGCTGAAATGTCCACGCTGAAAGAACAGCTCGAGGGCACGGACTACAAGGACGCCCTGGACAAGAAGGCAACGGCAATACTGGACCATCATAAGAAAAAACTGGAAGAGAGAGGCGTCACAGGCATTAAAACGATGGTGCGACAGGGCCACCCTGCTGATGAAATTCTCGACGTCGCGAAGTCGGTAAATGCGGAAATGATCATCATCGGCTCCCGGGGCAAGAGGCTCCACACGCTGCTCATGGGGAGCGTCAGCAGGGAGATCGCGAATAACGCGGAGGTCCCGGTGCTCATTGCCCGGTGAACAGCCGTCCGCTGTGGTAGGCGCCCTATTCAATCATGAAATACTACGACACCGTCATTCTGGGGGCCGGTCTGGCCGGCCTGTCTGCGGGATGCGTCCTGACGCGGGCCGGAAAAACCATCTGCGTCGTCGAGAAAAATTCCTCTGTCGGCGGACTGGCAAGAACCGTAGAGCATCGCGGTTTCCGGTTTGACCTTGGCGGCCACCGGTTCATCGCGCAGAACAACAAAACCGAGCAGTTTGTCCTGGACGTCCTGGACCACAACGCCCTCATTGTTCCGCGTAGCAGCAAGATCTACCTGCGAAACAAGTTCATCGACTATCCCCTGAAACCGGCTAACGCCCTTCTCGGGCTTGGCCTCAAGCCGACGATCCATGTCCTGGCGGATTACGCCGCTACACTCGCAAGAAACATCGTGGCTCCCCGCCGTCCGGTCTCTCTTGAGGAGTGGGTCGTGAAAAAGTTCGGCCGCGCGATGTTCGACCTCTACTTTCGTGAGTACAGCGAAAAGGTATGGGGAATGCCGTGCAGCCGGATAAGCAAGGACTGGGCAGCCAGGCGGATCGACGGCCTGTCCCTGGGGGAGGCCATCAAGAACGCCTTCTCCGGGCGAAACACCAAGCAGATCAAATCCCTTGCCGACAGCTTTCTCTATCCCCTCCGCGGCATCGGCGACATTGCTGAGCGTCTCCGGAAAGACATAGAGCGGGAGAACACCGTCTTGACGGACACCAGTGTCGTCCGCATTAACCACGATGGACATACCATCACGAGTGTGATGACGAAAACGGGTCAGCACCTTCACGGGAGGCAGGCCGATGACTATATCGCGAGCATCCCCTTGACGCAGCTCGTTTCGATGCTGCGGCCGGCTGCGCCGCCGGCCGTGGTCGAAGCAGCAGCCCGCCTCGCTTTCCGGGACCTCGTGATCGTTACCATCATGCTCGACCGCGAGCAGGTAACAGACCTCACCTGGATGTACTTCCCGGAAAAAAATATCCCCTTCGGGCGGATCCATGAGCCGAAGAACTGGAGCCCCCTGATGGCCCCGAAGGGGAAAACACACATCGTGGCAGAGTATTTCTGCTTTGCCGGAGATCCGGTCTGGAGCGCGAGCGATACAGAGCTTGCGGCAATGACTGTCGATAGGCTTAGCGACATGGGCTTTATCAAGGCACGCGAAGTCATCGATTCCTCTGTCCTCCGGGTGCCGAAGGCCTATCCGCTCTTTGACGTCGACTACGCCAGGCACTGCGATGTCATCACGGGCTATCTCGAAGGATTCAAAAACCTCCACCTGAGCGGCAGGAGCGGCATGTTCAGGTATTATAATATGGACCATGCCATAGAGTCGGGAATCGAGACTGCGGAGCGCATCAGGAATCGACGGCCCAGCAGCCAAGAGGTGGAACCGGCCCTGGTGGAGGCATAGACGATGAAGTGCACCCTTGTCATACCGGCCTGGAAGCCCGAAGACATCTTTCCGACGAAGACGGCCCACTCCCAGATTAATTACTGGCAGCCCCTGGGGCCCCTCTCTGTTGCCGCATCCCTCCTGCGGGCCGGCCATGACGTTACCTTCCTGAACGGCGCCTTTCTGTCGCACGGGGAAATCGTAGACTCCATTGCCCGGGACCGCCCGGCCTTTGTCGGCATCTACTCTACGGCCTTTGGATGGAAACAGGCCGTCCAGACAGCCTGGGACATCAGGCTGCACGACCCCGACGTCTTCATCGCCGTCGGGGGGCCCTATCCCATGGCCGTTCAGGAAAAGTGCCTCGCTGATTCAGTCTGGATAGACGCCGTTGTCACGGGCGAGGGGGAGATAACCGTGGTCGAGATGGTTGATTGCCTTGCCCGGGGGAGGGACCTTGCCGGTGTCGCGGGGGTGGTCTTCAGGAACAACGACAACATTGTCAGAAACGCCCCCCGACCCCTCATTACAGACCTCGATTCTCTCCCCTTTCCTGCTCGGGGGCTTCTGGGGCCGCGTGACACCTATGTCCCCCCACCCGGTACCTACCGGAGAAAACCGGTGACCGTCCTCATGACGTCGCGCGGATGCAACCGGAGGTGCATTTATTGCTTTCAGATGGACAAGGAGCGGAAGACCGGTATTCGCTACCGAAGCATCGAGAATGTGGTGGAGGAGATCGAACACTGCCTCCGGCTCGGGTACCGTGAGATAAAGTTCCTCGACGAGACCCTGGCCGCCGACTACGGCAGGGCCATGGAACTGGCCCAGGAAATCAGGCGCAGAAAACTCGACTTCACCTGGTTTGCCTCGGCCTGCGTCAACCAGGTCGATGAGCCCTTGCTCCGGGCCATGAAGGAGGCGGGTTGCTGGGC
>DMKB01000320.1 GCA_003454665.1 Nitrospiraceae bacterium
CTATGCCCGCGGCCTTCCGGGCGACTGCTTCCCCGCCCTGGTGATAGTGGATCAGGAAATGGGGGGTCTCGAGGGTGGTCCAGTCAAAAGAGGGGTCGAACTTGGCGACGGCGGGAGAATCGAGGAACACGCAAAGCAGGCTGAAGAGAAAAACGATTTTTTTCACCAGTGACCTCCCTGTTCTTGGCCGAGAGCAGAGTCCATGTACCCTTCCGACTCATGCATCAGCGTGAAAAAGAATGCAGCAGAGAAATACTCTGCTGCACCCGGGAAATGAAGCGCTTTTGACAGCAACAAGCATGCTCCTCTTATTGTTTCTTTTCCTTCATCTGCTTTCGTAGATCCTCCAAAGCTTTCCGGGTCTCCTCGGACCTCTTGCGCATCTCCTGTGTCGTCTCCTCCATGTGCCTCTGGTAGTTCATTTTTTCCCGCGCATGTCTTCTTTCGCTCATGCCGGCCCCCAGATTCAGGAGGAGAACAATGCCTCCGAGAGCGCCGAACACGACCCATGCTTTTTGGGAAGGGAGTTTATGCGTTTCAGCGCTCATGATGACAAAAAAGTACGTATAGAGCGCAATCGAGATCAAGGTACCTACCGTGGGGATAACATCAAGAAAGGTGGTTACCGGAATGAGCGCGGTAAAGTACGCAAGACAGCGGTAAGCAGTCTCGTAGGACTCCTGAGAGCCCATGAGTTTCCACAGGAGAAAGAGGAATGCCGCCCCGATAAACCCCAACACCCCGAACAGAATGGGGTACAGGATAACGGACAGTATTGCAATGCCGAATCCAATGCCGGTCTTTAATCCCAGGATCCCCACGATCGCCTGTACGAGGCCGCTGACACCGCCCATGATGACCATGAACAGGAGCGGGTCCCCGAATCCGCCGGTCCTGGGCATTTCCCTGAAAAACGCGGCCGGCGATGTTATGACGTTGATCGCCGTCTGCAGCATCGCCGCAAAATCAATGTCCCTTTTTCCCATGGTGATTTCTCCCTTTCATAACGCAAACTGCCTTCTAGCCATAACGGATTGCAGGTATGCTGTACTCCCGCCGGCGCTCAAAACGCGCATAATGCCGGCAGACGGATTTCGTTGGAAGTATAACATATTGCTCTGAATCTTCAAGAACATTTTCGTCTTTGTCTCATCATGACGACAAAGATGGATGCATGATCCCGGAGGACCGCATGCAAAAATAAGGACGCCAGAACAATGAGCGACGAGTGCTCTGCACACGAGGAGAGAACTTCAGGTGTTTTTTTTCGGCAGGGGATACGTCTGGGAAATTGCAATGCCATGGCAGGATGATGCAGCAGAGTTGGTGGTGAAATACTCAGGTCAACGCTGTCAGCCGAAGCTCACGGTGAATCTGTTCCTTCGGGACCGTATTTCAGGGTACTGCGCATATACAGCTCGGCGTCGCTCGCTTCCTCAACCTCGGTATAGAAGAGGGCACTCGCATCAATACCGCTCTCTTCGATAAAATCGGCAAGCGGTTTGACTGACGGCGATTTTTGTATCCACGGTGCAATGACGAACATGAACAACCACACAAGAACAATACCGAACAGGAGAGTAGACCATCTGCGTAACATGCCGGACGGGCGTTGCCGCCCGTCCGGTCCAGGATTGGCATTCGTATGCATTGATGCTGTCATTCCTTAAATCTTCGCCGTAATCTCGGGGAACACCTTGTAGAACATGATATACGCCATGGTGAGCGTAAGGATCAGGTTCAAGGTCTGTCCGCAGACGTAGAGGATCAGGGGTTTCCCGCCCTTGAAATAATGTGCCAGCTCGCGGAAGTTCGTTGCCAGGCCGATGCTCGTAAAGGCCAGGACAAAGAACCATCCCCGGAAGATCTTGGACATACCGCGGATGGCGCCATGATCGATCAGGGCGTATCCCGTGTCCGGGCCAAAGGACTGATACAACAGCGAAAAGACGATGGAGGCGGCAATGAACCCGATGACGAACTTCGGGAAGCGGTGCCATATTTCCATGGGGCTCACCTTCTGCCCCGGAGCGCAATCGATCTTGGCGCACCAGTAATAGGCAACACCGAAAGCGATGACACCGATCAGCACGTTCTGGATCATTTTGATCGTTGCCGCGACGTAGAGCGCCTTGTCGCTCAGGAAGGCGCCGGCCGCTGCGACTGCTCCGGTGGCGTCGATTGTCCCGCCCATCCACGCGCCGCCGAGGACATGGGGCATGCCGACTGCCTTGATGAACATCGGCATGAGGATCATCATGACCGAAGTGAAGACCAGCGATAACCCCACGGCCAGGGTCAATTCCTCTTTTTTTGCCCTGCAGGCCGCTGCCGTGGCGATGGCTGCCGACACGCCGCAGACCGACATGTCCGCCGAGATCGTGATGTTCAGTGTCTTGGACGGTATCTTGATCACTTTCTGGCCGAAGAGGTACGTAGAAATCAGCACAATGGGAGTGACGACCCAGGCCACGAAGATGCCCGGGACACCGATGGACAGGATCTTGCCGAACAGGATCTCGGCGCCCAGGAGTACCAGACCGGTTTTAATATAGTACTCTGTCTGCACGGCCGGCATGGCCCACTTCGGCGTTCCCACGGTATTACTGATAAGAAGACCGAAGAGGATCGCCCAGGCTGCATAGCCGATGCCATACTCCTTCATGGTGGCCTGCGATGCGGCAACATAGGCAAGCACGGCGATTCCGAAGACGAACACGAAGCCCACCAGGAACTTGCCCATGTTCTTGTTCATCACCTGCGAGCCGATGCCGAAGAAGACCCCCATGGCGATCATCAGGCCGATGAGATACCATACCTGACTGTAGGGCTTTGCCTTTGCCTTTTTCTTGGCCTTCGATGCCTTCGTATGGGCGGTGCGCCAGTCGCCGATAGCGCTCTTTGCCTTATCGTTCAATGCCGTATTTTTGAACCTCTTGGATGCGGCGGCCCGCTCTGCCCTCATGGCCGCTGCCAGCGCGGCTTTGTCCGCAGCCGCGGCCTTTTTGTACTTTGCCGCTCCTTTGGCGGCCTTTGCGTCGGCTTTCTCCTTGCCCATGAAGAAGGCGTCGAGCGGATTGCTGCTCCACTTGTGGGGCTTGGTAGTAAATGCCTTGATCTTCTTGCCCGCCGGAGAGCTTGTTGCCTTGAGCTTCTTCTTTGAGTCCGTGGCCTGATACCATGCTACGGTCTTGAAGGGCGCCCGCTTTGCCTCGGCTTGCAGCGTCGCATTGGCCTTGCCGATCTTGGCGTCCATGCCCTTCGGCCCGGCGGGAAAGTAGATGAGCATTCCAGCGATCAGCAGGATAAAGCCGAGCCAGATCGCCCAGTAATCCTCTTTTTTCCACAAGTCGGAAATCTTTCCGCCAGCACGATCAGTAACAACGTCGTTTCTTTCATCAGCCATGTAATTTCCTCCCCTCTCTGAGGTTTTATTCAGTTGCGGCATTAACGAGCGTTCGCTGCGCCGATCGCATGCTGAGCTGCCGCAGGTCATCGACGGACCAGTGCCCTTCACCACCTCCTTCTCATACCTTCATGTTTTGAGCAATGATTGTGCCAGAATGCAACACGCTAAAAAACCAAGTACTTGCCTGATCGAAGGCGTGTATGCATTGTCCAAAGCAGGACAGACGAACTGTAAGCACTGTGCTGTTCAGGACACATTGTTACAGAACTACAGAAAATCCGGACTAGTAGAACGGGTGTTTTATGCCTTTGGCGTTGCGCCGTCGCTTTACAAATTGGGTTAATTATGAAAGAAGGGAAGGTACTTTGTCAACCCGTAGTGCCGCTTTTTTTTCTCTTAACCAGTTTTTCCGTCTCTACGGCCACGAAGACGACTGACGACAGCAATAACACCACGAGGAGTTCAGGCAATGTGAGCGGCTGGGTCTTGAAGATAGGGTTGAGGGCCGGGACATAGATCGTTCCCATCTGCATGCCAAAGGTAAGAAGAAATGCGCCGAGGAGCGGCTTGTTCGACAGGAGCCCCTGGCTGAAGAGGGATTCCCGCTCTGACCGGATGGCAAGCACGTGGCCCATCTGGCTGAGGCACAATACCGTAAAGACCATGGTCTGCCAATGGGCGTGATCTGTCTTGAGCGCCCATGCCTGCGTAAAAATGGATGTCGCGCCCATGAGCAGTCCCACCCAAATGATATGCCCGCCCAAGCCGTGGCTGAAGATACTTTCCTTTGGATGGCGCGGCGGTCTGTTCATGATTTTTTTCTCCGCCGGCTCAGCGGCAAGGGCGAGCCCGGGAAGGCCGTCGGTCACGAGGTTGATCCAGAGGATATGGATCGGCAGGAGGGGGATGGGCAGGCCGAAGAAAGGAGCGAGAAAAATCGTCCAGATTTCCCCCGAGTTGCTCGTCATGGTATATTTGATGAACTTCCGGATGTTGTCGAAGATCCTTCTGCCCTCTTTCGCCGCCTTCACGATGGTGGCAAAATTATCATCAAGGAGGACCATGTGGGAGGCCTCCTTCGAAACATCCGTACCCGTAACGCCCATGGCAATGCCGATATCGGCGCGTTTCAATGCCGGAGCGTCGTTCACCCCGTCGCCGGTCATGGCCACGAACTGGCCCTTGTCCTGAAGGGCTTTCACGATCTTGAGCTTCTGCTCCGGAGCGACCCGTGCATAGACCCGGATATGCTCCACCCGCTCCTCAAACTCATCAAGAGACAGGTGTGCCAGCTCGCTTCCCGTCAGCGTCGTCCGCGCATCATGTTCTATGATGCCGATCCGTTTCGCGATCGTTTTCGCCGTAATCGGGTGGTCTCCGGTGATCATCACCGGCTTGATCCCCGCTGTTTTGCAGAGGGCCACGGCATCGCGCGCCTCCTCCCGCGGGGGGTCCAGCATGCCGACAATGCCCAGCATGGTAAGCCCTGTTTCCACAGCTTCGGGTGTCAGGTCATCGGGGATGCGGCCCCATATCCTCATGCCGATCCCGAGTGCCCGCAGCCCGTATCCAGCGATTCGATCGCTCACGCTCAGGAATTCGTCGGCATTCAAGTTGTTCTCGCCCTGGGACGTTAGATTGCTCTGCGACCGGTCGACGACGATTTCAACGGCGCCCTTCGTGAACGACACAAAGGCGCCGTTCTCCCACCGATGCACGGTGGTCATACACTTTCTGTCTGAGTCGAAGGGAATCTCCGCGACGCGGGGGAACCGTTCTTCAAGCT
>DMKB01000375.1 GCA_003454665.1 Nitrospiraceae bacterium
CCGATGATTACGGCGGGCTTTTTACGCCGAAGACCGTCTCCGCGAAAGACGGCACGCCTGATACGCTGACACTACTCGGGACCGCCCTCGGGACGAAGAACAGGGCCTCACAGGCATGGTCGTGGGTGTCTGCACCGCCGCCGACGGATAGGGGCCACTATAATAATAACGCGCCCTGGCCCGACGGGAGAGAGAATCTGCGGACAGGAGACTGGATTATCTATATCGAACCGAATACCAAGCGACTGCTGACGGCGCCGGAGCCGAACAGCAAAACAGAACGAACGTGGCTGTTCCCCTATCCGGGAAGCGGCAGCTCCCCCCATCCTGATCCGTTGGAGCCTGGGGCCGTGGTGTTCGGATTGCAGTCCGGCACGACAGACAGCGCTGAAAAGGCCACGCAGCCCTTCTATGCTGTTCAGTATAACTGGGGAGGTACGAGTCCTTCACTCTGCGATTCAGGAACGAGAAGTCTGCTGCGGGCCGTCAGCAGAAAGAATCCTGCTCCTGCAGGCGGCTATCCGCTCCTTGCCTGCGTTCTGGGATTCCAGGTCGCCTTCGGTCTCGATGTCAACGAAGACGGCCTCATCGACTGCTGGGACAACGGCGGTACAGAAGCGGCGAATTACCCGAACGAAATCCTCCGGACACGACTGAAGCAGGTCAGGGCATACATCCTTGTTCAGACAGGCAAGCGCGATCGCGCCTATACCTATTCCAATCAGGCGAACCCCGGCAATCCCGAGATGATCAGGGTCGGTGACAGCCTGTTGACGGCCTGCGAAGGAGGCGGTGTGGGCGAAGATATCACCCTGTCTGACGAGCAGCGCAGGTATCGCTGGCACGTCATTGCCGTGAGCGTCATGCCGAGGAATGTACGATGACCCCATGCGGCGAAGGGGGTGAGTTGGGAGACCATCGATTCAGCAGGGGGAGAGCCGCCTGGGCACACCATGGCCGAAGGGGCGAACGCGGCGTTGCCCTGCTCACCGCCCTCATCATTACCCTCGTCGTATTCATGCTTATCGGCAGCTCGCTCTATGTTATCACCAGCTCCACGAACATTTCGGGGGCAGGGAAGAGATACGCGACAGCGTCAGAAGCTGCTGACGGGGCCGTAGAGGTCATGAAAGAGGCCATCGGACTCATTATGCAGAGCGAGCCTGTGGACACGCTGCCGCTTCGGGGAACAACGGACCTTGCAGCCGTTGTCCTCGTCGGCGGATCAACAGAGGTCTTTCTCGATCTGCCGGCAGGGCTTTTTTCCCGGTATACCGCCCGTATCACGGTGGAGCGACTGTACGCGAAGATGGTCCCCGGCAGCCGCATCGAATTTCCGCCGCAAAGCTCGACCATAGGCAGTATGGCTTTCTATTTCAGGATCAGCACGGCAGTATCAGGGCCGAACAGCGCTAAGGCCGAGACCACGGTCCTGTACCGGTACGTGCGGTAACGCCAAAAGTTTTATGAATACAAAGGGAGAGAGGCATGAGATCGGGGCACTGTCGCCCGACAGTTCCTCTTCGCCGGCGCAGAACGCGCCCCCGAAGAAAAATCATTTTCGCGCAGAGACGCAAAGACGCAAAGAAAGGATAAAGCGCATAAAAAAACGTTTTGTCCGGAAAACACAAATATAAACAAAAACTTGGTCTATGAATTGCTCATCAAAATCCTACGGTCTCCCCAGAGCATCTGTCGTTGTTTCTCTTTGCGTGCTTGGCGACTCGCTTAAAAGCGCCTACTTTTGGTTGCGCGAGACAGGCATTTGCAGTTGTTTTTCAACTTTATTAGGAATGAACCGAACATTTGCAATAGATTGTTTAACAATACCGTACGTGCACTAAGGAGGAGGTCATGAATACACGCGAACGAACTGTCGGCCTGCTCATCATCATGCTTTCGCTTTCCTTGCCTGGTTCAGCCCAGGAAATGAGCGACTATTGCGCTCTGCCTCCCTTCGTCACGCAGACGGTGCCGCCGAATATCATGATTTTGCTCGACAACTCCTGCGATATGCTCAGGCCTGCCTACGACCACAACCCCCTGCATGACAGGCCTGATAGGGATTATCACGCCTTTGTCGAGACATTGAACGATGGGCAGGGAAACGAAGACGGCCGGTGCGAGACCGGTGAACACTGTGACGAACAGGTGTATCAGGGATATTTCGATCCCCGGACCTACTATCTCTATGGGGCTCATGAGTTTTCACAATACTCAAAGGCATCCATAGGTTCTCCGGTCTTTAGCGCGACGGGAGAAAGCCCGAATGAACTGCTCCTCCTCGGCAATTTTCTGAACTATATCAGCACGTCGCGGTACGACCTCCTCCAGCATGTTCTCATCGGAGGAAAGAGCGCATCACGGTCGAGTAGCGGAAACGTCCATGCACTCATCAGTGTGAACGGCACCGAATGTTCGGACAACAAAAAAGAGTGGGGATGGGAGGACCGAGGATACGCGTCACCCACCTGCGGGTGCGAATTCGAGATCGAAGATGGCGCGCTCACCATCGAGGACATCGGCCATGATGAAAATGATCTGTCTCCATCATGTGCCCATGGAATCACGAATCCCGATACGGGAAAGGTAATCTGCCCGATCTTTCGCCTGCCGGACCTGTCCAATGTATCCTCACCTGTTGATGGATCCCTTGTTGGACAGGAATGGACGGCGGCCCTCAAGGTTGATGTTGAGGCGCCCTATCCCGGCAGTCCCCTCGCCATAGACGGCCATGCCATCGAGCAGCCCAGGGGTATTGTCGATGATTTTCAAGACCAGGCCCGGTGGGGCCTGACCACGTTCTCCCAGGTGGGGAGTGCCGTCAGGACGACCCTCAATGAGTGCATCGAGGCTGCTCCGTCGAGCAGCTTCCGGACGAGTATCGAGAACCTCATGCCCGCGAAAGTCACGAGCGCCCCCCTTGCCGAGGCCTACTACAACATCGTACAGCACCTTGCCCAGGGCGAGCAAACACCGGACTGGCAGGGGCCGAAGTGCGATCCCTTCGAGGGCGACACAATTCGGTGCAGGAAGAACGTTGTCCTCACCCTGAGCTCCGCCTACGACGTGAGCGGCACGCACTTCACCGGTAGTGACTGCGAAGTTGCAAACAACACCGCCGCCCTG
>DMKB01000221.1 GCA_003454665.1 Nitrospiraceae bacterium
TGACTGGGGCTCCTTATCGAGCGTTTTGTTTACCCCGCCGCCGGCCGGGACCCTGCCGAGGATGACGTGCCGGTAGACGTTGCTGTGCGTCGTAACGTATTTGGGAGTGAATTGAATTTTCTCCTTTTCCGACAGGAGCGCCCGCAGATACTGCGACGCGGCAAAAGCCTTCGGAGACGGGAATGCCAGTACCTTGCCGTCAAGATCACGGACGCTCTTCACCGCGCTATCGGCACGTACAACAAGAATTCCCACCAGCTGGCGGTGTTCATCCCGAACCAGGGGTACATATCCGTTCGCTTTGTGGGTGAGCACGACCTGGTAAGGATTCATGTATGCGAAATCAGGGACGCCTTTCAAAAGATCCAGCTCAAAATCCGGAATGGATTTATAGAATTGCAGCTTCAATTCGACCCCCATCTCCCGGGAAACTCGATCCAGCAGAGGTGTCCAGTAGCGTTTGATAAGCAATGGCGGAAACTGTGGCACGACGGCAAAGGTGTACGTCCGTCTTTCCCCGGCTCTCGCCGGTACCGGATTGCTCACGCCGACCAGGAGGGTCAGAAAGCAAAGGCAGAAAACCGCATGCTTTATCCGTATAGCAAAATCTGGTACCGTCTCTTGTTTCATACCGTCTCCTCTCAGGTCAGTATTGGGAAACAACTATTGCGCCCAAGGAATGCAGGCCCTGTGGCCGTTGTACCGCCCAGCAGCATAACCCGTTCGTGAACACTTCCCCGCAGCCCTTCATGGAGACCGGCAACGGCACCTTCAGCTATTCACATAATTATAACAAATAAATAGAGGACTGCGGTGCTTTCGATGGCCTCCTGAAGCGCGATTCGGGGCCCACGATCAAGGTGCTCCTGTGAAAGATTCCGGCATGGATCATGAAAACGATGGGGTACAACGGAGGTGAGCAAAAAGAGATGGGAGCAAATCACAAAAGGGGAGAAAATCTGTCTGTACTGCTTGCGGTAAACCTGCTTCGACGTGCGGCAGGAATGGCTGCACACCCGGGCAAGGGCAGTATGGTGGTCATTGGCGGAAAATCTGGTGGACGAGAAGGGATTCGAACCCTCGACCCCCGCATTGCGAACGCGGTGCTCTCCCAACTGAGCTACTCGCCCACGAAAAAAGGTGCTGTCATAGTATCACAGGGACAAAATAAATCAAGGGAAAAAATGAGACCGCCGCCTGTTCGGCCTTGTCATCGCCCTTCGCCAGCCTTCAGTGCCGGAGCATGAAACGGGTTTTCCCCGTCCCGGTTATTGACAAATCACCCGATCTCGGCTATAGTATGCGGTGCTGCATGATGGTATTGTTACGAAAGGAGATAATTGACTGTGCGTGAAAAGGAGCGCGTGCTGCGTCGCAAGCGTAAACGCAGACAGGAACGACTGAGAGACAAACGCAAGGCAGCAGTGGCCGAATCCGCCACGAAGAAGGGAAAATAGGCATGATGACCGGACGTACCTCCATGAAGGTGTGTATCGCCGTGTTTGTCGGTGTGATCACGGCCCTGTTCGTACTCACCAGCTGCGCAGCGAAACTGCCTCCCGAAGCCCCCTGGGAAAAAGACGCCCGGGCCCTCCTGGACCAGGCTGAGAAGGGCCTCTCGCGAAGACAATACAGCAAGGTAGAGGCGCTCCTGTCGGCCTTCGACACCAGGTATTCCGAAAGCAGGCAGATGGACCGGGCGCTCTATCTGCGGGGAGAAGTACGCCTGTCGCGGCGCGACTATTCCCGAGCGCTCAGTTACTACAAGGAGGTCATCGAACGCTTCCCGTCTTCGTCACTCATTCTTGACACGAAATACAAGCTCGGCCTGTGCTATTTCGAACTCAGGGAGTTCGATCTGGCCATCGCCAACCTGAAGGACCGGAGCACGATCAGCGATCCCGCCAAACTCAGGCGCGCCGCGGAAATGCTTGCCGCCGCATACCAGGAAAAAGAAGAGTATATGTCCGCGGTGAACGAGTACGTTTCGCTGCTCGGGATAACGAAAAGCAGACGGCAAAAAAAGCGGCACCGCGAACAGATCGATGAAATCATAGAAAAAAACCTCACCCGGGATGAACTCGCGGATCTTTCCGAAGGTACGGCATTTCCGGCCGACCGTGCGCTCCTCAAACTCACCAGTGTCCTCGTCGAAAAGAGGAAGTACCGCAAGGCCTTTGAATCGGGCGAGGATTTTCTTAAGCGCTTCCCAAATCACTCTGATACCGTGCGGGCGGAAATGCTCATGGCCGAAGCAAAGGTCAAGCTGTCGGAGCCGAGGCATTACATCGGTGTCCTGGCGCCCCAGTCCGGGAGGCTCGCCTTCTTCGGCGACCGGGTGCTCAAGGGCATCAAACTCGCGATCCACTCCTACAACCTTCGCAATCCCGATAACAAGGTGGAAGTTATCGTGCAGGACACCAAAGGCTCGCCGAAGCGGGCCAAGGAAGCCATCGTAGCGCTGGAAAAAAAGGACATACTGGCTGCTGTCGGCCCCCTCCTGACCAGGGAAGCGGAGGCGATTGCGCCGTTGCTCAAAAAGCTTGAAATTCCCGTTATCACGCCCGCGGCTTCCGGTCCCGGTGTCGGAAAACTGAGCCCGTGGCTCTTCAGAAACGCCCTGACGAACGGGAGCCAGGCAGCGGCTGCCGCACAGCACGCCCTCGGCCGGAAGCTCCGGAAATTCGTGATCCTCTACCCGGAAGACGCTTATGGAAAGGGGCTTGCCCTGCTGTTCAACAAAGAGCTGGTGAAAAGGGCGGAGATCCTTGCCGAGATACCCTATCCGCCGGACACCAAAGACTTCGGCCCTTATATCCGAAAAATCATCAATATCGACCTTCGTTCCCTCAGAATCCCCATTCCCGAGGAAGATGACGAGATGCAGGCGCTCATCAGGGACTATGAACCGAGCTTCGACGCCATCTACCTCCCCGGTGACGCCGACAAGGTGGGACTGCTGATCCCGCAGCTCGCCTTTTACAATATGAACCAGGTAGCCATGATCGGATCGAACAACTGGCATACCGAGGAGCTCTTGAGCCGTGCCGGGCGCCATGCAGACGGTGCGGTATTCCTTGACGGCTTTTTCCCGGAAAGTGATGATCCCGCCGTTGCATCCATCGTGGATGCGTACCGTTCCGCGTATCAGGAAGAGCCGGACATTCTTTCCGCCCAGGCCTACGACGCAACCATGATCATTCTTTCGCTTCTCCGTGAGGAGAGAGACTCGCCGGAAGCGATACGGAACGGGATTTGGGAACTGGAGGACTTCCCGGGGCTCTCCGGCTACACGACCTTCAAGGGGAGCGGTGAGGCGCAAAAAGAGCTGTTCCTCATCCAGGTGAAAGACGGCAAGTTCGTGCGTTACAACGACTGACACGGCCTTCCCTGGTTTTCTTTCTTGATACATACCCTCTGCGCCGAGGCTATCCGGGTTCTTTGCAGCCCAATACCGGAGTTTTTTTGCAACCGGAGCAGGAGTACCGCTTACCGGCGAGTAACTCCAGCATCAGAGAGGAATGCGTGACGCGGCACGCGTTGCCGCGCAATGAATGACATGGAAACACTTTCAATAATACAAAAAATAGCGGTCATGGCGCTGCCCCTTGTGTTCGCCATCGTGCTGCACGAAGTGGCCCACGGCTGGGTAGCGAATAAACTGGGGGATCCGACAGCGCGATATTCAGGAAGGCTCACCCTCAATCCGATCTCACATATCGACCCCTTCGGCACGATCATCATGCCGCTTCTGCTCTTTTTTTTAAGTGATGGACGGATGGTCTTTGGTTACGCAAAACCGGTTCCTATCAACCCGTATAATTTCAAAGACCCCAAAAAAGGCATGGCCCTCTGTTCTCTCGCCGGGCCGGGCGTCAACATACTCATGGCAATCTCGTTCGCGATTCTCCTGCGACTCTTGCTGCCCCTGTTTGAAGGAGTCGTGCCGCAAAACGCCTGGAACTGGTTCGCCGTGCCGATTGCGCTTATGCTGGTTTATGGCGTTATCATTAATGTCGTGCTGGCAGTACTGAACATGATTCCCATACCACCACTCGATGGAAGCAGAGTGGTGTATTGGCTCCTTCCGGACAAGCAGGCCAGCGCATACTATCGTCTTGAGCAGTACGGTATGTTCATTCTCATCGGGCTCCTCGCATTCGGCATTTTGGGTAAGATCATCTCCCCTATTATTTGGCCGATAGTTTCTCTCCTGTTAGGCGAAAACTTTGCCCTTTGAGTCAGCGGCAAGAAGAACATGCTCTTTTGGTGAGTAGTTCTGCGAATTAAGAACTGGCGCGTACACATTATGAGAAAAAACGCGGGAAGAATAAGTATCTTCCATTATTTTTTCATCTCACCGTTTCTTTCTTTTTTTCCTTCGTGTACATTTGTGTCTCTTGAGAGCGCCACCTTTTGGTCATTCGTGGTTAACGGATAAGGTATTTCTATGGCAAAAAAACGGGTGCTAAGCGGAATGCAGCCGAGCGGGCTGATGCACCTCGGCAATCTTCTAGGCGCGCTGGACAACTGGAAAAAGCTCCAGGACCAGTACGAGTGCTACTACTTCATCGCCGACTGGCACGCCCTCACCGCGAACTACGCCGACACCTCGAATGTCCGCCACTATGTCCGCGAAATGATCATCGACTGGCTCGCCGCCGGCCTAGACCCGGAAAAAGCCGTCATCTTCCAGCAGTCCCTCGTCCCTGAGCATGCGGTCCTCCACATCCTCTTGTCCATGATCACCCCCACTCCCTGGCTCGAACGCGTGCCGACGTACAAGGAAAAAATCGACCAGGTAAAGGACAAGGACCTGCACACCTACGGTTTCCTCGGCTATCCCGTGCTGCAGGCGGCCGACATCCTGATGTATCAGGCCGCTTTCGTTCCTGTCGGGATCGACCAGGTCCCCCATCTCGAGCTCACGCGGGAGATCGGCCGCAGGTTCAATGCCTTCTACGGAGACGTTTTTCCCGAGCCGCAGCCTCTGCTGACGGAATATCCCAAGCTTCCCGGCACGGACGGCAGGAAGATGAGCAAGAGCTACGACAACTGCCTCTACCTTTCCGAGAGCCCGGAGCAGATCACCAAAAAAATCATGCAGATGGTCACGGACCCCGCGCGGAAGCGCAGGCAGGACCCCGGCAATCCCGACGTCTGTCCCCTCTTCTCCCTCGACAAGATCTTTGCGCCGAAGGAGTGGCAAGACTATATTAACGTGGAATGCCGGCGCGCCGGTGTGGGCTGCGTCGACGACAAGAAGGAGCTTCTGAAGCATCTCCTTGCCTATCTCGCCCCGATCCAGGAGAGACGAAAAAAACTCTCTGCTGATCCGAAGAAAATCGAAAACATCATCCGCGATGGTTCAAACCGCGCCGGGGCGGTGGCTGCGAAAACCATGGAAGCGGTAAAAAAGGCAATGAAGCTTTGATTAACGGACGGGTACGTACGTCTTTGCTTA
>DMKB01000182.1 GCA_003454665.1 Nitrospiraceae bacterium
AGGCTGAAGCGAGACGCTTTCATGGCAGTGATTTCAGAATCGGACGAAAGCCGTGTGAAGGCAGTAAGGGTCGCTACGAGCAGCGACATGGGAATCGTAATGACCAGGAAACCCGGCATGATATAGGCAAGCAACTGGAGTGTCGAGAGGAGGGTGGCGCCTTTCGAGATCGCGAGCTCAGCAAGGCGGAACATCTTCTGAATCAAGAGGACGAGGGTCAGGGTCGCCATGCTGAGAAAAAACGGGGTAAGGAGCTCACGAAAAATGTAGCGGTCAAGTATCCTGGCGTTTCGCATGGCTATTTTCTGAGTTCCTCGAGGATGTTTTTCTCGATCTGGTTCATGTCGAAATAGTCTTTTTCAAGTTCCTCGACGTAGAACCGGTCGAGACCGCTGTTCATAAGGAAATCCTCGCGCACCTTGCTGTCCCGGGAGACAATAATATGGGGAAGGAGATTATTCAAGTAGAAGGATTCTTTCCTTATGTCGAGAATGATCTCTTCAAAAACGGTGTGCGGAACAGGGCCGTCAATAATTCCTTTGGACTGGATCTCCCGGGTGAGGTCCTGGATGAAAATTTCCTGGTCTTCTTTTGAATTCAGTTCGGAGTAGATGCTCCTGAAGCGGTCTTTTACGTAGCGGTGAATGATCGTGTAGAGCTTCTCCTGTTCACTCAACTCGGTAAGAGCGTTCGAGAGGTCACGATAGGTGGTATCACCCGTTTTGATCTGCACGAGGCCGGTGTGGAGGGTGTCGACTTTCTTACGGCCGTACCGGGTAAGGTAGCGGTTTTCCCTGATGCTGTCGATGAAGAGGTCGCGGAATAATCCGTCTTTAATAAGATCGAAGACCTCGATGTTGCCGAAAATGCTCCTGATACTGTCTTCAGAGATCGATGCATTCTCCATGAAGGCGAGATTGTTGATAAGAGAGGACGTGCTGTCATACCGGTCAAAATAGGTAAGAACACTGCTCATGCTTTCGAGTGCGGACATATCGTTCGTGTCCCGTGCATGCTCATCGCAGGCCCGAACCGTATCGAGAAGGAGGCTTTCGAAAGTCATATCACGGTGCAGGGTCGATTTTTGTTTTGCCTTCAGGAGCTTGACAAGGTCCTCCGTCGAGACGTGCCCGCGAAGTTTGTCGGTTTCAAGGAAGAATCCCTCACAGATCGCCCGGGTGTCTCTGATATAATCCGGTTCCTCCACTTCGACGATGTGCATGTCCTTCAGGAGAAGATCGTCCAGGGTATCGAAGAGCGTGTAGGGTATGTTCAGCCTGAGGCTGAGGGTCCGGAGACGCGAGAGTTTTGCCAGATCCGAAGGATTCACCTCGCCCTTATCCGATACGCCGATCAGGATATCCTTGTACTCATCAACGACCTTCTTGTTTTCAGGCAGCTTGTACATGCTGTCTATTTTGATGCGTTCCTGCTGATAGGGAATGATATTGTACGATTGTGCGAGTTGATCGAGTTCTATAGTGGCTGCCGGGGATAGTGATTTGTGCTTCGAGTAAAGGTCCCGGAATGTTGAAAAATACTCCTCATTACGCTTGTTGACAAGCCGGAACAGGAAGATCAGGGCCTTTTTGTCCCCCAATAATTCGAAAATTTCACGGCAGAGACTCGTGTCGTTCGATCTTCCAACGGCGCCAGTGCGCTTTATCTGCTTGCCGATGTCTTTGAGGATGTATCGCTGCAGCTCTTTCAACTCACCCTTCCTGTTTGTATGGGCGAAAAAGTAGTAATTTGAGACTGCGTTACCCGAGAGAAAGGCCTGGTCGAATGATTCTTCACTGGTCGTACTGCTCGTAAAAGTGATATTGTCGGCGTTATCGTAGACAGCGCCATACATTACCAGACGATTGGAAACATCCTTCCGGAGGAGATCTTTGAGCGGGAGGTCTACGCCGAACATGTATTCGCACAGACTGCCGCCCGTACCCATATAGCGCACACCCGTTCGCGTGATAATGAATTCATTGCCGCCGGAAAAGAAGCGGTCTCCATCGGGCAGGAACTCATGAAAGTACCGGTTACTCAGGTCGACGCCCGCTACCGTAACGTGATAGTCGACATTTTCGTTCGCATTGCCCTGTAGTTTAATTTCTCTGATCATGCCTTTGTTTATTATATCAGAGTGGCTTGAATTTTCAAACAAATAATTGTTCTTTCCCGTAAAATCCTGTTGCTCGAGACGTCAACGGGATTCGACCGATGAAGGCTGAGAGTCCTTGCGCCTGAGTGGTGAGCGCTATGGCCCCGCAGTCAGATATGGATTTTTCCAGAAAACTCTGGTATATTACGCATGAGCAGATTTCAAAATTCAAAATCCAGAACATCAAATGGCGGCTGAAGTAATTACCGCGAGAACGCTTCTGTTGCGGGATTTGAAATTGGATATTCCCGGCGCGTTTGCTGCGAAGCATAGGGTAGCGTAACTATGAACGTTAAAGAACTTCCGACACGACATACCTCCAAAAAACGCTATAACGCCTTCGGGCCTTTCATGAAAGACCTCTACGGCCTGCCGGTGTACAAGGTAAACGTTGACGCCGGATTCACGTGCCCCAACCGTGACGGCACTGTTGGTACGGGTGGGTGCATCTACTGCAATAACACCAGTTTCCGCCCTCCAGCCTGCACCGCGTCCCTATCGCTGCAGGAGCAGATAAATCGGGGAATTCCCTATCTTCGCTCCCGGTACGGTGCGAAGAAGTTTCTTGTGTATTTTCAGGCCTACACCAACACCTATGCTCCTGTCGAGACCCTCGAGCGGCTCTATCGCGAGGCCCTCGACACTCCCGGCGTGGTTGGACTTGCCATAGGTACACGACCGGACTGTGTGGATGAGGAAAAAATCGGGCTCCTCGAAACCCTGGCGCGTGACCATTTTATCATTGTGGAATACGGCCTCCAGTCGATACACGACAGGACCCTGCAGTTCATCAACAGAGGACATGACTATGCCTGCTTCCGGGAGGCCGTCGCAGGCACAGCCGGGAGAGGAATACATATCGGGGCGCATATTATTCTCGGTTTACCAGCGGAGTCCCGCGACGATATGCTCGCCATGGCGAGCGAACTTTCTGGCCTGCCCGTGGCATTTCTCAAGATCCACCAACTCCAGGTCATAAAAGAGACACTGCTGGCCGAGCTGTATGGACGGCGGCCTTTTTCGACGTTCGGCTATGAGGAATACCTGGAAATGCTGGCGGACTTTCTGGAGCTCCTTTCTCCTGATATCATAATCCAGAGGCTTTTCGCGTCGGCACCGGATGACATCCTCATCGCTCCGGTCTGGAACAGGACGCGGAGCCGTTTTTTGCTCGACCTCGATGCCTACATGCAGAAGCGGGACAGTTGGCAGGGAAAAAAGTATGCGGAGTCTCGGCAGATTGCAAAATGAAAATCAGTGTCCTCCGTGACTTTGTGCTAAATTCTGATTCCTTGCGGTGTCATCAAATTTCATTTTGAAATTATCATTTTACAATTTGCAATTTTCAATTCTTTGAAGGGGTTACCATGATCGATCTCCATACTCACTCACTATTCAGCGACGGCGTACTGGTGCCGTCGGAGCTCGTGCGCCGGGCACTTATAAAGGGATACTCCGTCATTGCCATAACCGACCACGGCGACGCTTCGAACCTTGACTTCATTATTCCCCGAATCGTAACCGCGTGCAGGGAGCTTTCGAAGCAATGGAAGATTACGGCCTTGCCCGGCATTGAACTTACGCATATTCCGCCGGAGACCTTTGCGGAGTTGACGCGCACGGCGCGGTCTCTTGGCGCCGTGATCGTTGTTGGCCACGGTGAGTCGATCGTTGAGCCGGTGCATCCGGGGACGAATCGGGCTGCCATCGAGGCCGGGGTGGACATCCTGGCGCACCCCGGCCTGATCACGAGGGAAGAAGCAGATCTCGCGGCTAAGAAGGGCGTCTATCTCGAGATATCAGCGCGCAAGGGGCACAGCCTGTCGAACGGACACGTGGCCGCAATCGCCGGAGAGTCTCAGGCGAAACTGGTGCTGAATACGGACAGCCATGAGCCGGGCGACCTCATCACTGACGAATTCTCCCGCACGGTCCTTGGCGGCGCAGGGTTGAAGGACTCAAGGGTTGATGAGGTCCTGAAGAATTCGAAGGAACTGGCGGAGAAGGCGAAGGGACGGTTGAGTCAATAAATAGAAGGCAGTAGACAGTAGTCAGTAGTCAGGAGA
>DMKB01000180.1 GCA_003454665.1 Nitrospiraceae bacterium
CCATGCGGACGTCCGTGGTAGGTATCATTGTAGTCATCTTGTTTCGATGGGCGAAGCCGGAACTAGCCTGGTTCATTCCCGGGGCTGTCGTCGCCGTGATGGGAGAAGCCCTCAGACTGTGGGCAGCGGGCCATCTCAGGAAAAATAAAGAGCTTACCACCACCGGGCCGTACGCTCATGTCAAGAATCCCCTGTATATCGGGACTCTCCTGATCACCCTGGGATACAGTGCCATGGCGAAGAACATCTATATCATGATCGCCGGATTCGCGTGGTTTTTTATTTATTATGCCCCCTATAAAAAAATCCAGGAGAACGAGAAGCTCGTCAGCAGCTTCGGCGAAGGCTGGAAAGAGTACGACAAGGCCGTGCCGGACTATATCCCCCGGCTTAGCGCCTATCCCGGAAAAGGGGAAAACCGCTGGAGCTATGCGGTGGCAAAGGAAAACTCCGAACACGAGACAGCGGTCGGTGTCTTCATCGGCATCATGGCGCTCGTGTATATCCTGCTTCACTAGACCTTGTCGCTACGCAGCGTCCTTCTCATGGTTAACCCTGCCGGCGCAGGGCATCGGCGGCTGCCTCGTTCAGCGCGATGCACTGCGTCCTGTCCTTTTCTTGTTCCCTTGTTGACGACATGATTGGTTCACTAATTTTCAGCGCCCTGTTTTTAAACCATTCCCCGAGGCGTTCCGTCAATGTTCAGCATTGCCACCCTGCAACAATTCCGCTACAATTGCCTTATAGACATCAAAGAGGAGGTGCCGCATGTTCCACGGCAAAGTCTCGAAGCAGATAGCGAAAGGCCTGGTTGAGCTGCGGAAACGCATCGAGAAGGCCAAAATACCATCTTCGAAGCTCGACGAAACCCTCAATATCGCCACCTGGAACATCCGTGAATTCGGCAAGAAAAAGAGGAGCGAAGCCGCAATTCACTACATCGCCGAGATCCTGAACCAGTTCGACCTCATCGGCGTCGTGGAACTGCGGGACGACCTTTCCGACCTCGGCAGGGTCATCGAGATCCTCGGCCCCTACTGGCGCGCCGTCTATTCCGACATGATCCCGGACAGCGGCGGGAACCAGGAGCGGATCGCCTACATCTATGATAAGCGCGTGGTCACGTTCAACGGCCTCGCCGCGGAAGCCAACCCGCCCAGGAAAAAGAAAGGGACGGAGTATCTCTCGGACCTGACCTGGTGGCGAAGCCCGTACATGGCTTCGTTCCGTTCAGGAAATTTCGATTTCATCGTACTGACCGTCCATATCCGATGGGGCAAGAGCGTGGCGGAGCGGCGACGAGCGCTGGAACTCCTGGCCGACTGGATCGAGGCGAAGCGCCAGGAAAAGCACGGCGAGGACAAGGACCTTATCGTTATGGGGGATTTCAACATCACGAGCACGGGAAGCTCACTGTATAAGGCGATCACGAAGCACAGCCTGTCCCTGCCGCGGGCGCTCCAGAGACTCCAGGCCGGCTCGAACCTCGCCAGGAACAAACGCTACGATCAGATTCTCCATCATCCGATCTATTCCGAGGAGTTCACCAACCACGGCGGGATCCTGGACTTCTACCAGAACAGCATCAACCCCCTCTTCCCCGGGATGACCAAGGACGCCTTCACGTATCAGATGTCCGACCACCTGCCCCTGTGGATCCAGATCAACACCGATCTGGACGGTCACGAGCTGGATCAAATTATCCAAGGGTGAACTGAGGGTCGCCCCTGTGCCCACCAGCGGAAAGGCGCCCTTTTTGGCCTCTCTGACGCCCCCTTTCCTCATGGACATTCCTGAGAGAATTTTATATACTCAGGCTAGGTGATCTTTTTGCAGTCTGCGGATACTGCTAAAGAAGATGTTAACTATCAGTGACAATGCTCCGTAGTTTCTCACTCCAAGCCTTTAATACTGCAGTGGGGTGAGGGAGATTTTGATCATTATGCACAAATCTAGTATGAAGGGAACGGATAGACATGGTTCAATTAAAGGCTAATAAAGTAGCACGTGAAGTCAAAAGTATCTATAAAAAAACCGATGCCGCCATGAAATCAGTTTCAAAGGTTTGTCAACCAGGATGTGCGTACTGCTGCCTTCGAAGCATTCGCATTCATTTGGCGGAAGAGACCGTAATAGGGAAATATGTGAATGAAGAGCTTTCAACAGAAACGGAAGAAATGATCCGCAAAAAGCTTCAGAGATGGTTCGAATTTTTTAATAATGTAACGCCCCAGCGGACACTGACCATAACTGACATGTTGAAGTTGGACAAACAGGTCGCCAAGAGCCGTATGGAATGTCCGTTCTTAATTCTCTCAAAGTGCTCCATTTATCCCGTGCGTCCTCTTGTATGCCGGACCCATAGCGTGAATGATTCTCCGGACTTATGCGGCGCGAACCCTGTTCGGCCTGGTGATCCTCGCGGGATCAAATTACAGGAACGCGGGTTCAAGGATCTGGAAAAAATATCAGGGATGAACGGATTCAGCCTGCTGACCTATGCCACGGCAGAGCACTTCGGCATTCACGGTCCCTTCAGGGGGCTCGATTGGTCTATTATAGATGCTTCGTCGATGGGTAAATAGGTTGCAGAAGGGTTAGCGACGATATTCGTCGAGATCTACACCGGCACGTCAATTCTGTCTCTCGCGGAGCTCGCAACGTACGCAGAGAAAGGCCAAAGG
>DMKB01000022.1 GCA_003454665.1 Nitrospiraceae bacterium
AACAAAACGCTGGATGAAATAACTGCGGATGAATATGACATTCTCATCCTGCCAGGAGGCAAGGCGCCCGGGACGGTGAGAAAGCAGAAAAAAGCCGTCGAGATCGCACAGCACTTCTTTCAGGAGAACAAACCTGTTTCCGCCATCTGCCACGGCCCGCAGACCCTGATTACTGCGGGACTGCTGAACGGCAGGCGCGCGACGAGTTACCGGTCCGTGGCGCAGGAGATGAAAGAGGCAGGCGCGCTCTATGAGGACAGCGAGGTCGTGGTCGACGGAAACCTGGTGACATCACGGCAGCCGTCGGATATTCCCGCCTTTGTCCGTGAGACCCTGAAGTTGATCAGAAAAGAGGCGGAAAAACGGAAGGCGGCGTGACGGCCTGTTTGGGGATTCATGCCGTGGCAGGGACGCACAACACATGAAGGAGCATGCAGATGCCGCATTTCGGTTTAATGGATCCGAAGAAGCTCGGGCCCGAACAAGGCCCGCTCCAGCGTGCCCGGCTTCATATCCGGGGCGGGAAGAGGCGTTTGCAACAGGGAAAGGTGACTGCCGGTATCGTTACGCTGTACGATGCCCTGGAATCGGCGATGGAATGGTATATGGCGGCGCCGGAACGGAGGGCACGTGTCCGCCTTGGAGAGGGAGAGGGTGTGAATGACAGCGCGTCGCTGTTCGCCGCTCTGGGCCGTTCCGGCGTGGTCAACGGGTCCTTTGATTTTGCATCATTCGAACGGCTGATGGAGCGGTCACTGAATGAAGAAGCAGGGATGAACACCTATGACTGGAAAGAACTCGTGAAGGGTGTCGAGCAGGTGATGACGGATCTGGGCGTTATGCCCTTTGATGATGCGGCGTTGCCGCCCGAAGATCCTTCAACATTTTAGTGCCGTGTATGCTTTCGGAGTACTGATTTTTTTCAGAGGTGCACGGCAACGGTTTTATCCGATGTTCAACACGTTCAGGAGCGGCGATGAACAGGCTGGCAAACGAAAAATCTCCCTACCTCAGGCACGCATCGGACCAGAAGATCGACTGGTATCCGTGGTCCGACGAGGCCTTCGAACGTGCGCGGCGCGAGGAGAAACCCTTGTTCCTGAGTTCGGGGGCGGTGTGGTGCCACTGGTGCCACGTGATGGCCGGCGAGAGTTTTACAGACGAAGAGATTGCGGCGTTGCTGAATGAACGCTTCATTACGATAAAGCTCGACCGGGACGAACGGCCGGACATCGACCGGCGCTACCAGCAGGCGGTCTCTGCCATGGGGGCCGGCGGCGGCTGGCCGTTGAGCGTTTTTCTGACACCCGACGGGAGGGCGTTTTTCGGCGGGACCTATTTCCCCCCGGAAGACCGGCAGGGACGGCCGGGGTTCAAGAACGTGCTGAGAGCGGTAAGTGATTTCTATCGACTGAAACAGGATGATGCGAACGAGTATGCCCGGAAGGTCATGGATACGCTGAGGCCGGAGAAACGGGAGCCGGGCACAATCACCGAAACGTCGTTGAACGAAGCGGTCCGGGATCTGCTCTCCCTTGCTGATACGCGGAACGGCGGGTTCGGGACGCAGCCGAAGTTCCCCATGCCCGGCGCAATGGAGTTCCTCATCAGGCGCCATGGTTCGAGCAACGGCGCTTCTCTCGCCTCCGTGATTCGGAGTACCCTGTATGCCATGGCACGGGGCGGGTTCCATGACCAACTCGCCGGCGGGTTTCACCGCTATTCCGTTGACGAAGCGTGGCTCGTTCCGCACTTCGAGAAGATGGCCGACGACAACGCGTGGCTGCTGCGGAACTATGTAGACGCCTACGGCGTCTTCGGAGACGACCGCTTCCGGGAGGTGGCCCGGGGCATCATAACGTTCCTAAAGGAGGTGCTTTCCGACCCGGACGGCGGTTTTTACGCAAGCCAGGATGCGGACGTCACGCATGATGATGAGGGCGGCTACTTCACGTGGACCGAGGAAGACTTCCGGCAGGTCCTTGACGAGCAGGAGTATGAGGTTTTGTCCCTTCATTTTTTCCACGAGCGCGGCGCCATGCACCACGATCCGTCAAAAAAAGTCCTTGCCCTTTTCCTCGACCCCGAAGATATAGCGGAAAAACTCGAAAAAGAGGTAGAGGAGATCGCCGGGATCATCGCGTGGGGAAAGCAAAAACTGCTGAAGGAACGAAAGACGAGAGCAGAACCGTTTATCGACAAGACGCTCTACACGTCCCTGAACGGCATGGTTATCTCGTCCTTTCTTCGGGCCTCCAGGATACTCGGGGATCCAGAGATCAAAGAATTCGGGTTACAGAGCCTGGATCGGATCCTGGCCATGCGGTGGGTCGAAGGCGCCCTTACTCATTCCGACGGGATTGCCGCCGTCCTCGACGACTATATCCATCTTGTCGACGCCCTCGTTGCCGCCTATGAGGTGAGCGGAGAACAACGCTATCGTTCGCAGGCCGCGGAACTCATGGATGTATGCATGGAGCAATTCTGGGACCGGGACGAGGGAGGATTCTTCGATACCGCAAGCGAGGTCCTCGGGACGCGGCTCAAGAGGATCGAAGACATCCCCCATCCTTCGGCAAACGCCACAGCCATCACCGTGCTGCTCAGACTTTCTCACGCCACGGGACGAGAGGAGTATGCTCGCGCGGCAGAACAATCACTCAGCGTCTTCATGAGAGCCGCCCGCGAGATGGGCGCCCATGCCGGCTCTTTTTTCAGCTCACTCGATGCCTATTTTCACCTACTCAAGCTTACGGTGGAGGCCTCGCCGGAAAGCGAACTCGCAAAGGCAGCCCGCTCTCTTTCCGGTCCGTGCACGGCCATCGTCTATGGAGCGGACACGGGGCGTGTCATTCCGTGCATCAGGGACCGGTGTTACGAACCGGTAAAGGAACCAAAAGCGCTGAACGATTTCGCAGAGGCAGAGAGAAACGGCGTCAACGACTAGTCTCAGCGGAATGTCCTCCAAGGAACGTTGTCAGACAGGACCGCCAACGTTCGTGCGAGGCACAGCACATCAGACGGCGTCGGCAGAGCCGGCGCCAGGTGAAAAGTACCAGACAAGGACTGGAAGAAAACCGATTTTAATTGACAACTTTTTGGTTGTATGCTATCCTTAATCCCGAACCATAAACAGGCTGTTATTCCCCATCCATATCCTGTACCGACGGTTTCAGGGATACGATTTCAACGAATTCATGAAGGAGGCTGGTATGAAGAACAGAAGCGTATTGTATCTGGTGGCTATCGTGCTGGTGGGTTTGTTAGCGTTCTGGGGATGTGCGGGAACGACTGAAATGAGCGCCGCACCGGAGGAGACCGCGCCTCAGGAAGTAGCCGCACCTGCAGAGGAAGAAACTCCTCAGGAGCGTTCCATGTCGGCAGCAGAAGCATTGCAGCCCGTGTATTATGACTTCGACCGGTCCTCCATTCGTTCCGACGCCAGGTCAGCACTGCGAAAGAACGCAGAGTGGCTCAAGGCGAACCCCGATGAGAAGGTGAAGATCGAAGGGAACTGCGACGAACGGGGCAGCAATGAGTACAACCTGGCGCTCGGCCAGCGGCGTGCGGCAAGCGCCAAGAAATACCTCGTCGATTCAGGCGTTTCCTCGAGGCGGATCTCACTCATCAGCTACGGCGAGGAGAAACCTGCCTGCAGGGAAAGCAATGAGGACTGCTGGCAGGAGAACCGGCGGGCAGACTTCGTAGGGCGGTAAACGGAGTAACGAACAAAGGCAATAATGCGGGGCATGGGGCGCACGGAGGAACATTCGTGATCCCATGCCCCGTCATTGGTGAACGAGACTGTTGTTCACTCCATTCCTGATATAGAACACGGGTCAACACCCCTATGACGGTGAGAAATCTTTTCATAGTTCCATTCCTTTCTCTTCTTTTTCTTACGGCCTGCGCACCGCAGGCCGCCCTCGTGAAGACCAACACCGAGATCACCGGCCTGCGCTCCGATACCGCGAAAGCAAAGAAGAATATCAAGGATATCCAGAAGCGCCTCAAAGCCCTCGAAGCGGATGTGAAAGGCACCGTTAATCTCCAGCAGACCATGGCGGACTACAATGCCCAGTTCGACCAGTTTGCTACGGACATCAAGCTTCTCCAGGGGAAACTTGAAGAAAACAGCTTCCGTCTCTCCGGGATAGCCCAAAAAATCGATGACCAGGGCTTCAAAATTGCGGAACTGGCGGCGCGGCTCGAAAAACTCGAGACCGCCCCCGGGGAGCAAAAAGGGAAACAGTCTCAAGCCAAGGCCCCGGAGCCTTCCGCCGTCTATAGCCAGGCAAAGAATGACTATGACGCCGGGAATTATAACCTGGCTATCGCGGGGTTCAAGAACTACATCAAACAGTTTCCCGGCGCGAGCAAAACGGACAATGCCCGATACTGGATCGGCGAATGTTACTACAGCAAGAAATCATACAGCAAGGCACGAGATGCTTTTTTCGTCGTGCTGAAGAAACACCCAAAAAGTGACAAGGCACCGGGAGCCAGGCTCAAGATCGGTTATTCATACCTGAACGAGAAAAACTACGCACGGGCACGGAGCCACCTCAACGCTGTGATCAGGGATTTCCCCAATTCCAAAGAGGCGCAGATTGCCGGGGAAAAACTGAAAAAAATCAGCAAGAAGGCAAAAAAGAAATCAGGCAAGAAAAAGAAGTAAAACCCCGTCGGCCCATATCTGCTCTGATTTGTTCTGCAGGGCACCCTGTTTCCTTTCGTCCCCCTTTTCTTATCTTTCACCCACTCAATATCCCGGTTTTCCTGTAGCAAATACTACACCTCCTACAGCATGCGCTCCATCAGAATTCGACCTGAGAACAGCACTCTGGTAACCAGCTGATTTATCAAAGCAAATTAAACAGCTCTTCTGGCCCGCTCATTGCACTACTGTGTCTCAGAGAACGGAATAGTAGTGAAGGCTGCCGTAGAATGAGAGCACAAAACAATAGGAGGTACTGTATGAAAAAGGTAATTGGATTTGCAGTGATACTGTTGTTCATGGCAGGTGTTGTCCATGCAAAGGCTTATGAAACGAGCATTACCGCGGGGGGGTATAACGTTTCCGTGAGCATTGATCATAATCCCCCGGTGATCGGCGAGAATACGGTGACCGTCGAGATCAGGGATGCATCGGGAAAACCGGTTCGTGATGCCAAAGTGGAGCTGTATACCGTTATGCCGTCGATGCCGGCAATGAATGCCACGACGGTTGCCACGCCGAAGGGGAGCAAATACACTGCCGTCATTAAGCCGTCGATGGGGGGAGAATGGGCAGTTACCGTATCCTTCAAAGGATCCGATGGGAAGGTCCGAAAAGGGACATTCAAGTTCGTTATCTAGGAGGCGCTTGCCACGCGTCCCGCTTTAGTCCCGCTATAAGCGGGAGGGGAGAGGCTTCACCGCCATTGCGGCGAAATAATCTTGTCGACGATGGCAGAGCACGCTTTTGCGACTAGCTGAAAAAAACGACGGAGGACGGGGGAGGAAAAAACACAACAGCATTCGATTCACGCTCTCCCCATGACCCCTCGTTCTCCCGGCCGTGATTGAAGCAGCGCCCCTCAGGGCTCTGGGGTGCATTCTGCGCCTCTGAGTAGTTACCCTGTTGTAACAAAGATGCAGCACAAAGGAAGGAATCACAGGATGAAGCAGACGTTTGCCATATTATTTATCGGCTTAATTTTCTGTACACCGTTGCTATCGGTCGCCGCAGAAGAGCAGGGTGCTCCCGTTGGACTGGAAGAGCTGATAGCGGAAGCAATCGGCAGGAATCCGGAACTGAAGGCATCAGAAGAACACGTAGCCGCCTTTGAGGAGAAGCCGTCTCAGGCTGAAGCGCTCGATAATCCCCGGCTGGGGCTGGCAGTTCTGAATCTTCCTACCGACACCTACCGGTTCGACCAGGAGCCGATGACGCAGAAACAAATATCACTCAAGCAGCGGTTTCCCTTTCCGGGCAAGTTGTCGTTAAAGGGAGACATCGCCAGAAAAGACCTTGCTATTGTTAAACATAAAAATGAGGAAACAAAAAACTCTCTTATCATGCAGGTGAAGTTTGCTTACTGGAATCTGCTTTTTCTTGACAAGGCGATAGAAGTAACGGAGAAAAACAGGGCCCTCCTGAGAGAATTCGTCAGGATAGCCGAGACCCGGTACGCCGTCGGTATGGGGATTCAGCAGGACGTGTTGAAGGCGCAGGTGGAGCTTTCCACGAGGACAGACCGCTTAATTGACCTGAGACAAAAGAGGCGGAGCATGGAGGCGAATCTCAACACGCTGTTGTCCCGCCCGCCTCACCTCCCCGTTCGCAGCGGAAAGGATATTGATGCGGTAAAACAGACAGGGTTCACCCACATCGTTGAGGATCTCCAGACGATGGCAATGGAGAACAGCCCGTCCCTTCGCGGCGTGAAAAGCCTCGTCGAGCGCTATGATTTAACGCACGCGCTGGCAAAAAAGGGGTACTATCCCGACTTCGATATCGGCATAAGCTACGGGCTTCGCGAAGAGACCGCGACGGCCGATTGGCCGAATTTTATCTCCGCCAGTATCACCATGACGATCCCCCTGTGGTCAAGGAGCAAGGAAAGCAGGAAGGTGGCCGAAGAGAAGGCAAACAGCAGAAGAGCCACCGAACGCTTCGTGTCTGCGAAAAATTCGCTCTTGTTTACCATTACAGACAGGATGGCCGAGATCGAAAGGTATACACAAAAAATTGAATTATTCAGAACCGGACTCATACCCCAAAGCAGGGCGTCCCTCGAATCCGCCCTTGCAGGATACAAAGTAAACAAAGTGGACTTTAAGACGCTCATCGATAACGAGACCACGCTCTATATGAAAGAAATAGCCTATTATCAGGCCAGGGCGGAATATGAGAAAACCCTCGCCGGGCTTGAAGCCGTGGTAGGCAAGCGACTCTTTTGAGGCGTTGTGCCCGGAACGGAAATGAACGGAGGAACGATCCATGACCAAGAAAAAACTAATCATCCTGGGAAGCGGGGGGCTCTTTCTCTTCCTCGCAGTCCTCTTGTGGTTTGTTTTCCCGGGAGAAACACCAATGGGCGCTGGGACCGATGCCGCGGCAAAACAGGAGACGGCGGGGAAAGAGAAAAAAATCAAATACTGGGTCGCTCCCATGGATCCCGCGTATATCAGGGACGGGCCCGGCAAGTCCCCCATGGGGATGGACCTGGTGCCCGTGTATGAAGATGAAGGCGGGGCAATGGAAGAAGGGGCAGTACGGATCGATCCCGTAACCGTCCAGAATATCGGTGTGCGTACCACGGAGGTCACGAAGGGACCGCTCGTGGCGGCCATACGGACCGTGGGAAATGTCACCTATGATGAGGAACGGGTGGAACATATACACACGAAGATATCGGGATATGTGGAAGAGCTCTATGTGGACACTGCCGGACAGGCCGTACGCAGAGGGCAGAAACTGCTTTCAATCTACTCTCCCGAACTGGTGGCTACCCAGGAAGAGTATCTCCAGGCGCTCCGATATGCCAAAAAGACAGCCGGTTCCCGGTTTCAGGATGTCACGCAGGGAGGAGACACCCTCCTTGAAGCGACACGGAGGAGACTTCTGTTGATGGACATCGATCCCGACCAGATCAAGGCACTGGAAGAACGGGGTACGGTCAGGAAGACCATGGTCCTTCGGTCGCCGGCGCGCGGCGTCGTCATAGAGAAAAAAGTTCTGGGAGGAATGAAGGTAAGCCCCGGGATGAAACTCTATACGATTGCCGATCTGTCAAGAGTCTGGGTCATCGGGTCCGTGTATGAGTACGAGCTTCCCTTCATCAGGAAAGGACAGCGGGCGGAGATCACTCTCTCTTATGAACCGGGGGTGACATACCAGGGAAGGATCACCTTTATTTATCCCTACCTCTCGGCTAAGACGCGCACGGTACAGGTGAGAATGGAATTCAAGAATCCCGGCATGAAGCTCAAGCCGGACATGTATACGGACGTCGTGATCAAGACGAATGCAGCCCGAGACGCCCTCCAGGTGCCGTCTGAGGCCGTGATACGAACGGGGATACGGAATGTGGTGATAACAGCCCTGGGCGGCGGAAAATTCCTGCCCAAAGAGGTAACGCTCGGCCCGGAAGGGCAGGGGATGATTCAGATTAAATCGGGACTCGCTGAGGGGGAAACAGTTGTTGTTTCCGGCCAGTTTCTCCTCGATTCAGAGAGTAACCTGCGGCAGGCCGTGAACAAGATGATCGCTGAGAGGAAGGCCGCCGCGGCGCAAGAAAAGGCAGGTGCGTCAGCAGGAACGGCAGGCGCCGCGCCGGAAAAGGCGATAGCCGGTATAACCATCGCGATGACGGAGAAGCAGAAACGGTTGATGGCAGAGGCGCAGGACACCTACATCCAGCTCCATCGGGCGCTGATCGCCGGTTCGGCGGCCGAGGTGAAAGCGAAAAGCCTTCATTTGTCCGGTCTGGTAAAAGACCTGAAGTCGTCGGACGGACAGGGAACGTTGAAGGAGCTTACGGACCCCATTGATACATCATTGGAAGGCCTGGTGAAGGGTGACCTGGAACAGGCAAAGAAGTCTTTCGCGATCCTGAGCAGGACCATGGCCGGATATGCGAAAGGCACCGGGAGAGAGAAGGCACTCGCCGAGGCCCTCAAACTGTACGTGTGCCCGATGAATAAAGAGCCCTGGCTGCAGCAGGAAGCTGCAATACAGAATCCGTACTTCGGGAAAGACATGCTCCTCTGCGGAGTGGAGGAGAAATACTGATGCTCGAAAAGATTATTGAATACGCTATAAAAAACAGGTTTTTGATCCTCATCGCAACAGCGTTCATCCTGTTTTTTGGTATCTACTCACTCGCGAAGACGCCCCTCGATGCCATCCCCGACCTCTCCGATGTTCAGGTGATCGTGTTCACGGAATATTCGGGTCAGGCGCCCCAGGTGGTGGAGGAGCAGGTTACCTATCCCCTTACCACGGCTATGCTCGCCGTCCCCGGCGCAAAGGTCGTCAGGGGCTATTCGTTCTTCGGATTTTCTTTTGTGTACATCATATTCGACGACGGGACAGACCTGTACTGGGCGCGCAGCCGGGTGCTTGAATATCTCAATTATGTCTCGGGACGTCTCCCCCGGGGGGTGGCCCCTTCCCTCGGGCCCGATGCCACCGGTGTGGGATGGATTTATGAATATGCCCTTGTCGACAGGAGCGGAAAACACGACCTTGCCCAGCTCCGCTCCATCCAGGACTGGTATCTCCGGTACGAACTGACCTCTGTTGAGGGCGTTGCAGAAGTGGCGTCTGTCGGCGGCTTCATCAAGCAATACCAGGTTGCCGTAGACCCGAATAAGCTGTTGGCGCTCAATATCCCCCTGTCAAAGGTAAAAATGGCGATCCAGCGTTCAAACAGGGATGTGGGCGGCAAGCTGGTGGAGATGTCCGAGACGGAATATATGGTTCGGGGGCTCGGATATATCAAGAATGTTGAAGACCTGCAGCACATTCCCCTTGGCGTGGATAATACCGGGACCCCGATCCTGATCCGCGATGTGGCCGATGTACACCTCGGCCCGGAGCTGCGGCGCGGCCTGGTCGAACTCAATGGTGAAGGGGAGGTGGCCGGGGGCGTGGTGATCATGCGCTTCGGTGAAAATGCCCTTGCCACGATAGACCGGGTGAAGGAAAAGCTTGAAAGCCTGAAAGCAGGACTCCCCGAGGGCGTTGAGATCGTTCCGACCTACGACCGGTCAGGACTCATCCAGCGCGCCGTTGCCACCTTGAGCGGAAAACTGATCGAGGAATCGATCGTCGTCGCCCTGGTCTGCATCGTCTTTCTCCTGCACTTCCGGTCGGCCTTCGTGGCGATCTTTACCCTGCCGTTGGGCATCTTGATGGCCTTTATTGTCATGAAATTTCAGGGGCTGAATTCAAACATCATGTCCCTGGGCGGCATCGCCATAGCCATCGGGGCCATGATCGACGCCGCGATCGTCATGATCGAGAACGCCCATAAACACCTGGAGAAAAATGCCGAGGACCGGGACCACTGGGAGGTCATTACGATCGCCGCTAAACAGGTCGGTCCTGCGCTCTTTTTCTCCCTTCTTATTATTACGTTTTCCTTTCTGCCGATCTTTACGCTTCAGGCGCAGGAAGGGAGGTTGTTTCGCCCCCTTGCCTTTACGAAGACCTATTCCATGGCTGCGGCAGCGATCCTGTCGGTGACGCTGGTGCCGGTGATGATGGGATATTTTATCAGGACGACGATTCTGCCCGCCACCTGGACCAGGAAAAAACAGATACGCGTTTCGATCGCATCCGCCGTCGGCACCTTTATGGTCTTCTGGCTCGGTGCAAAGCTCTTTTCCTTTACGCTCCTTGAATCATTCGGACTTCCCCTGGCGATCATTATGGGGACGGCGATATTCGTGACCCTCTGGCCCCAGGCAGTGAGCCCTGAGGAGAAAAACCCGGTCAACCGCTTTCTCATCCGGATCTATCATCCCGTGATTCTCTGGGTGCTCCGGCACAAGACCGTGACCATCGCATCGGCTGTCCTGGTGATGATGACCATGTTTCCCTTCCGCTCATGGGTCGTCGATCCCCTGCCGAAGGGCTTGGTGAAATCGACGCTCGGCATGGCTGACGTCTTCTTTCCACTCGACAAGATTGGCGGAGAGTTCATGCCGCCCCTGTATGAAGGGGACCTCCTCTATATGCCGACGACGCTTCCGGGGATTTCGATTTCCAAGGCGCGGGAAGTCCTGCAGCAGACCGACAAGATTATCAAGTCATTCCCCGAGGTCCATCGCGTCTTCGGCAAGATCGGTCGTGCCGACACGGCGACCGACCCGGCGCCCCTGTCGATGCTCGAGACGACGATCATGCTGAAGCCGGAAGAAGAGTGGCGGATGGTCCCGGTGCAGCGGTTTTTTTCCCGGTGGCCGTCCTTCCTTCGCTGGCCCCTGTCGCTCTTCTGGCCCGTGGAGCAACGCATAACCCACAAGCAACTGGAGGGTGAGTTAAACAAGGCGATACAGTTCCCCGGCGTCACGAACGCCTGGACCATGCCGATCAAGACCCGGATAGACATGCTGGCAACGGGCATCAAGACGCCGGTGGGGATCAAGATCATGGGACCTGATCTCACTACCCTCTCATCCCTCGGCCAGGAGATCGAGGCCGTCGTACGGCAGATCCCGGGGACGGCTTCGGCATATGCCGAGCGTGTCGTGGGCGGTTACTATCTCAATTATGAAATCGACCGTGAAGCAGCAGCCCGGTACGGGCTCACGATCGGAGACGTCCAGGACGTTATCATGTCGGCTGTCGGCGGGATGAATGTGAGCGAAACCGTCGAGGGCCTGGAGCGATACCCGATCAATGTCCGCTATGGTCGTGAGTTGCGTGATTCTCTCGCCGGCCTGGAGCGCATATTGATCGCCGCCCCGACAGGCGCACATATACCGATAGCGCAGTTGGCGACAATCAGGATCGAGCAGGGCCCTCCGGTCATTAAAAGCGAGAATTCGAGGACGAGCGCATGGATTTACATCGATCTCGAGGGGGTTGACGTTGCGACGTACGTGAAACAGGCAAAGGACATTATCGAGCGGGACGTGAAGATGCCCCCGGGGTACAATCTCGTGTGGTCGGGCCAGTACGAGTATATGGAGCGGGCGAACAAACGGCTTGCCGTGGTCGTCCCGGTCACGCTCCTCATCATATTTCTGCTGCTCTACCTGAATTTCAAGAACGCGGCTGAGTCGCTCATCGTCATGCTCTCCCTTCCCTTCGCGATAGTCGGCGGCGTTTGGTTTATCTACCTCCTGGGGTACGACACCAGCATCGCCGTCGGCGTCGGCTTCATCGCCCTTGCCGGTGTTGCCGCGGAGACGGGAGTCATTATGCTCATCTATCTTGACGAGGCGCTTTCCCATGCCCTTCTCGAAAAGAACGGGGAATTGACCCGTGATGATCTGTACAACGCCATCATCTTCGGCGCTGTTGAACGCGTTCGGCCGAAGATGATGACGGTCATCGCGATCATGGCCGGTCTCCTGCCAATTTTCTGGGGGCATGGAACGGGAGCAGACACCATGCGCAGGATCGCGGCGCCCATGATCGGGGGAATGGTATCGTCAACCATACTGACGCTGATCGTCATCCCGGCGATCTACGCTGTCTGGAAAAGCTGGAGCCTGAAGCTCGGGCAGGGGGAGGGAAACAATGTACACGATGATCATGGCCGTTATCCGGCATGAATATCTTGACACGATGGTGACGGCCCTCAAGAAAAAGAAGATCCCCTTTACCTTCGGCGAAGTAAAGGGGTTCGGTAAAGAGACCCACCTGTATGCCGGGGACATCCATAACCGTATTCGTCTTGAGATCGTCATTGACGAGAAGGATGCGGAGACGGTAACACGCGCTATTTTGGAGCATGTTCCGAAAGCCGCCACCGGGTCGGGGATCCTCGTACGGTATCACCTTGAGGAGTTTATCGATTTTTCCAGGATCAGCTAGAACAGTGGGAAGGGCTTTCCCGCTGTCAACGTTCCATGGCGGCATCATACCGTCTGAGGTAATCGCCGGTCATGCGTTCCGGATCCAGCCCGATGGCCTTCGCGTACTGAGGCAGAAAGCCCTTGAGATATGCCCGGGCCGGTAACTTTTTGAACTCCTCCTTCTCGATATAACCGAGATACCGTTCGCTGATTTTCGTTATTCCTGCCACATCCCGGATGGAAAGCCCGGCATTCTCCCGGACGGCCCTGATCGCCGTACCGGTGAACTCCGTTATGGTGAGGGGAGCAGGCCTCGGTTGCTCCGGCACCGGTACCTCTGCCTGCTGCGGTGGTGGAGCGGATGGAGCGGGTTGGGGTCGCGTCTCGTTGCCCAAAAAAGGTTCGCGCTCCGCCGGTTTCCTGACGACCACCGGGCGTTGCTGCACCGGGGGGGGCTGATAGGTTGGCATTCTCTGCGCTTCCGGTTCGGGTTCGGGCAGCTCGCGGAGCTCCCGCAAGACCATGTCATACTCTTTGCGTTTCGGATCATTGATGAGCGTCCGGTAGGCCTCTTCGATCCGCTGTCGGAGGATGGCGGTCTCTTCCGGGCTGAAGAGCGAGTAGAGCGCAACGGAATTCGGCTCGTACACCTTTTTGATTCGATCGTAGGCCCGGTAGACCTCCTGGGTCGATGCCCGGGGATCGATCTCCAGTAACTCGTAATAGTTCAGGTCTTCAATTTTCTTGACCATACTACGGCCTTCTCTCGCTAATAAAGGGTGCTGAGCGTCAGTTGCTCTTTTCTGAGCAGATTATGGACAATCCGTTCGATGCAGCGCGCCGGACGCGAATAGGGGTATTCGACGGCGAGCGGTCGCTTGCTCCGGATAGACTGCCACACGCTGTCGTCGTATTCCACGTAGCCCAGGTATTCGAGATTGATGCCGAAGTATTTATTGCAGGCGCTCTTTATCGAGAACCCGATCTGGATATCGCCTTTGGTCCTTACCTGGTTCACGATCAGTTTCGGCCTGAATTTGGTGATTTCGAGTTCAAGGATCTCGCCCACTTCCCGCTCCATCAGTTTTACGCGTTCGATCAGGTCGTAGGGCGTGCGAATGCCCATGGTGTTCTTCTGGTCCATGGCCGCATCGATGAGGTCCTTGATCCCCTGGTGGGTGACGACTTTCTTGAACCGCCGGTAAAAAGCGCTCTTGATGAAGCGGTAGGCATTCTCTATGGCCGTCGGCTCCGGCAGGACGACGAGGATCCCCTGGTCCGAGAAGAGGAAAAAATCCAGGATGTTATAGGACGTGCCGGCGCCGAGATCGAGGAGGATGTAGTCGGCGTCGACGGTCTCGAGGTGCCGCAGGAGCCGCGTCTTCTGCGAGAAATTCGGGTTGGCCGCGTCGAGGAAGTCCTGCGCCCCGCTGATGAGGCTCAGGTTCTTGATCTCCGACTGGATGATCACATCCTGAATATTTTCAACGCGCCTGCTCAGAAAGTCCGAGAGGGTCATCTCGGGAACGCCGATGCCGAGGGTCGTATGCAGGTTCGCACCGCCAAGGTCCGCGTCCACGAGGAGGACTTTCTTCTTGAGTCGTGCAAGAGAGATACCGATGTTGCCGGTGATCAGGCTTTTGCCGATCCCGCCCTTGCCGCCTCCGACGGCCCAGATTTCTTTTCTGCGCAGGGCATCCTGCAGTTCGATCATTCCGCTTCGTTCTCCTCGGCTGATACGGCTACGGGGACCCGGTCGTCCGTCTCCGGCAGTTCCTCATGACGACCGTTCTCCGGTACCTGCTCCATGATCTCCTCTTCCACCTCGAGCTCCTGAAATTCCTTGAGCGTCGGCAGGGCGGAAAGGTCTTTCAGGCCGAAGTAACTGAGAAATTCCCCGCTCGTTCCGTACATCATGGGTTTGCCGGGCACGTCTTTTTTCCCGAACGCGCCGCGGCGGCGATCGGCTGGGCACAAAGCCCGTTCCAGTTCGAGGTGGGCTACGCCAATCTCGGCATTGGGCTGGCAAGCCTCTATGCCGCTTACACCGGATTCTACGCCCGGGTTGCCGTGGCGATTGCCGCGTCCAGCTTCCTGATTGGCGCCGGTATCGGCCATGTCGTGGA
>DMKB01000082.1 GCA_003454665.1 Nitrospiraceae bacterium
CAATCCGATGTTTCCGCATCTACGAGTGGCCGCTTCTGTCTCTGGGCTATCCGTGTCCCATTATTTTTTTCTGCCTAGTTTTTGATCTGAGCACGTACAAGAAAGGAGTGCCCATGGCGGCCCTTTCCCTCGTGAAAGACGACCGGTACAAGGAGCATAACGCAGGAGAAGGCCACCCGGAGAGCCTCCACCGCCTGACGGTCATTCATGAACTGATCGACGCGGAATTCAGCGAACTGCCCCTCATCCCTCCCCGCCTTGCAACGAAAGATGAACTTGCGCTCATTCACGACAAAAAGTATATAGATATGGTGGCACGGACCGAGGGCCGGCAGTTCTCGCGGATAGACATGGATACCGGCCTGTCCGCCCGCTCCTATGAAATAGCGAGGCTCGCAGCCGGGGGCCTGCTCGAAGCAGTGGACACGATAGTCCGGTCGTCTCCATCCGCGTCAGGAGACAGCGCCAATGCCGCATTCGCCTTCGTGCGCCCGCCGGGCCATCACGCCGAGCCTGCTGTGGGCATGGGATTCTGCCTGTTTAATAATGTCGCCATCGCAGCGGAATACGCGAAAAGAAAGCACGGCCTGAAACGGATCCTGATCATAGACTGGGACCTGCATCACGGGAACGGGACCCAGCGGGCCTTTTATACCGATCCGTCAGTTCTTTTTTTCTCCTCCCACCAGTATCCCCACTACCCCGGCACGGGGAATTTCGACGAAGCTGGAAACAATGAGGGCGAGGGTTTCACCGTCAACGCGCCGGTGCCGTCGGGATTCGGTGACGCTGAATACATCCCCCTGTATGAGCAGGTACTGCGGCCGATTGCCCTCGAGTATAAACCGGAACTCGTCCTCGTCTCCGCAGGATTCGACCCCTATATCAAAGACCCCCTCGGCGGCATACAGGTAACGGGCGAGGGATTCGGAGACCTTGCCGCCATCGTTCTCGATATCGCCCGGACCACCTGCGCCGGAAACGTCCTGTTCACTCTCGAAGGGGGGTATAATCCCGAGGGCCTGAGGAACGGCGTCCGGGCCGTCCTGAATGTTCTTCTCGGGAAATCCCTCCACCGTTCCGATCCAGCCCCATCACCTGCCGCACAGAACGTTATTGACCGGATCATTGCTACCCATAGAAAATACTGGAAGAGCCTCGGATAGCAGCAGGAGTCAGCAGGTAAAAGATCAGGCTCTCTGGTTGGAGTAATGGAGAAGTGGAGTATTTTGAATAACGGTTACTTCCCCCTTTCACCGATTTCCCCATTTCTCCTGAACATTTTTTTCCGTCTCTATGAGGTTCTGTACGTATTCTTTGGTAAATCTTGCAAGAAGCAAAAGGCTTATAGGCCGCAGATACCAGCGGAAAAAGCGGATTAAAAGTCCTGGAATTGGAGACACGTAAAAACAAAAAAGTCTCATCCGATGTTTCGTTTCGCCTAAGAGCGCCTCCTTTTGGTCATCTGTGTCCCCTTAATTGCTCTTCTCCATTGCTCTGCAAATGAAGATATTCCCGGCATTCCACGATCGCAGCGGACAACCGTTATTTTCCCATACTTTTATTGACTTGGCGTCTCACTACTGGTAATATTTCATCGTATGCCGATGTTTACCTACAATGCCGTCCGCGAAGACGGCACGTCCGTGAGCGACGAAGCAATGGCTTCCGGGGCCGGCGAACTTCGCCAGGAACTCGCGGCGCGGGGCTATCTCGTTCTCAGCGTCCAGAAGAAACGGGTGCGCATCGGCGGCGGCGACCTCAAGCCGAAGGACTTTCTGATCTTCAACCAGGAGTTCTCCACCCTTGTCAAGGCCGGGCTCCCCATTCTCCAGGCCCTCGAAATCCTGAAAAAGAGGACGGAGCACAAGGGGTTCCACAACACCCTCGAGAGTATCGTGCAGGAGATCAAGGGCGGTTCCATGCTTTCCGACGCCATGGCCTTGCATCCGTCCTATTTCCCAACGCTCTATACGGCCACGGTACAGGCCGGTGAAAAGAGCGGCGCCCTCGTTGAAGTACTGCGGCGCTTCATTGACTACCAGAAGAGGATGCTCGCCGTGCGTCGCAAGCTTACGACGGCGCTGGCCTATCCGGTGTTTCTCGTCATCGCCCTGAGTGCCGTCATGGTCCTCTTTTTTCTGTACATCATACCGAACTTCACGCAGATGTACAGTGATCAGGAGGCTGCGCTTCCGTTGTTGACAACCCTCCTGATCTCCCTCACAGAAGGGCTCACGTCATATGCTCCCGCTCTCTTCCTCAGCGCCGTCCTGGCTGGCATCGGTCTGTACCTGTTGCAAAAGACCGCGACGGGCAAACGAATACTCGATAACGTTAAACTGAAGATACCCTTTGTAAACACACTCCTCCTCCAGTACATCCTGGCCCAACTCGCCAGGACGCTCGCCACGGTACTCCGGGGAGGCATTCCGTTGATCCAGGCCATCGACACGACGGCCGGCGTGATCGGCAATTCGGTCATTGCCGCCAAATTATCGGAGTCGCGGAAGCTCGTCACCGAGGGGATCAGCCTTGCCGATGCCTTCGACCGCACCCGGCTGGCGCCGGACATGACGATACGGATGATCGAGGTCGGGGAATCATCGGGCGATTTGCCTCAGATGCTCGAAGAAGTGTCCGATTTTTACGAGCAGGAAGTGGAGAACAAATTGACGGCGCTGACGACCCTGATAGAGCCGGTACTCATGCTCGGCATGGGACTCGTCATCGCCTTTATCGTCCTCGCGCTGTACCTGCCGATATTCGAGATGGGAGCGAGATATTAATGACCACCTACAGACGAAAACGGCTGGGAGACATCCTCGTGGCCAAGGGGTACGTGACCCAACCGCAGATCGACAGCGTCCTTGCCAGGACCGACGGCCGGGAGAAGCGGCTCGGCGAAATGCTGCTCGACGAGGGGCTCATTTCCGAAGAGGTGATCGCGAAGACCCTGGCGGAGCAGCGGGATCTGCACTACACCGACCTCGGGAACTTCCGCATCAATCCGCAGTTTTTCGAGAAAATTCCCGTCGACCTCATGGAGCGATACCAGTTCGTTCCCGTAGAGGAAACCGGAGAAACACTCGTCGTGGCCATGACGGACCCCAACAATATCGTTGCCATCGATGAGATCGAAATGATCCTCGGCAAGGCCCTCGATATCCGCGTCAGCTCTCCCTCGGCCATTATCGATGCCCTGAAACGGAGTGGATCGTCGGAGCATGTGCTGCACTCGGTCTCCGAGGATTTCAAGTTCCATATCGTCCGCGATGAAGATGACCGGGAGGAGGTCCTTTCCCTCGAGAGTATCGACAGGGACGAGAGCCCCATCATCAAGCTCATGCACACCACGATCTTCGACGCCATCCAGCGGCGGGCGAGCGATATCCACATCGAGTCCACGGACAAAAACGTCATGATCAAGTACCGGATCGACGGCGTCCTCTATTCGGCCACCGAGCCGATCGACATCAAGTTCCACAGCGCCATCGTCTCGCGCATCAAGGTGATGAGCGATCTCGACATCGCCGAACGGCGCATTCCCCAGGACGGGCGGTTCAAGATCCGTACGGGCAGCAAAACCATCGACTTCCGCGTCTCTATCCTCCCGAGCGCCTTCGGCGAGGACGTGGTCATCCGCATCCTGGACAAGGAATCCATTACCGCCGGGGTGAACGTGCTCAAGCTGGAGTCCCTGGGCTTCAACGAAAACGACCTGCGACCCTTCCGCAAGAGTATTCGCGAACCTTACGGCATGGTCCTCGTCACGGGCCCCACGGGAAGCGGCAAAACAACAACGCTCTACGCGGCCATCAGTGAGATCACCACCGGAGAGGACAAGCTCATCACCATCGAAGACCCCGTGGAGTACCAGCTCCGGGGCGTCACGCAGATCCCCGTGAACGAGAAGAAGGGGCTCACCTTCGCCAAGGGCCTCCGGTCCATTCTCCGGCACGACCCCGACAAGATCATGGTCGGTGAGATCCGTGACGCGGAGACAGCCCAGATCGCCGTCCAGTCCGCCCTCACCGGCCATCTGGTCTTTACGACGGTCCACGCGAACAACGCATTTGACGTCCTTGGCCGCTTTCTGAACATGGGCATCGAACCGTACAACTTCGTCTCCTCCCTCAATTGCATCCTGGCGCAGCGGCTCGTCAGAACCCTCTGCACCAAATGCAAAAAACAGATCAGGCTTACCCGCCAGGACTGTGAAGACTCGGCCCTGGATTATGACCAGTACGGGAAGCACGTGTTCTACGACGTTGTCGGCTGCAAGGAATGCAACTATACGGGCTACCGGGGCAGGCAGTCCATCACGGAGTTCCTGGACCTGTCGGACCGGATCAGGGAAATGATCCTGGAGCGCAGACCTTCGTCGGAAATCAGGAAGGCCGCCATATCCGAGGGCATGACCACGCTGCGCCAGTCGGCAGTCGCCAAGGTGCTGGCCGGCGAGACAACGTTGAAAGAGATAAACCGGGTGACGTTCATTGAGTAGGAGACAGTAGACAGTAGACAGTAGACAGGAAAAGAATAGCACAATCCGGTTCTCTGCGCTGGGTCGATTCCTGCATGCATTGCCCAGTTGAATTGAGATATTCACCGCTTCTATAGTCTTAAATCATTTACTGCCGTATCATACAAAATCTGTGA
>DMKB01000378.1 GCA_003454665.1 Nitrospiraceae bacterium
AGTGCAGAGTGCGGAGTGCGGAGTTCGGAGTTCGGAGTGCAGAGTGCAGAGTGCAGAGTGCAGAGTGCAGAGTGCAGAGTGCAGAGTGCAGAGTGCATCTCATTGCTGCCAGCCGGCTCTTCTCAGCCAGTATGTACATAGACGAAACACGCAACCGAATATCGTAACGGGCGTCGTGACCGTAACCGTTCAGCGGGCTTTATGAAAACACACTTCGAAACCTTCGAACATGAAGCGGATATCGGCGTCCGGGGGTTCGGGACGACGATGGAGGAGGCCTTTGAAAATGCGGCCCGGGGCCTCTATTCCGTGATGGTGAACATCGATGCCGTGAAGCCGATCAAGAAGAGGTCAGTCGCTGTCTCGGCGTCGGACAGCGAACTTCTGCTCGTGGAATGGTTGAATGCCCTGCTGTCGCTGTCGGACGTCGAACGAATGGTCTTCTCGAAGTTCGCGGTGACGAGGGACGGCGCGACAATTACCGGAATCGCCTGGGGAGAGGAACTAGACCGGGAGCGTCATATGCCCCGTGTGGAGGTGAAAGCCGCGACCTATCATATGCTGCGCGTCGACAGGGACGACGGCCGGTATGTGGCGCAGTGTGTAGTGGATGTATAGCAGTGTGGAGTTCGGAATTCGGAGTGCGGAATGAGCTGCATTGGTACAGGGTTTCGCCTCCGACTTCAATCATGCATCCTGGATCGTGCATCATGACGGCTGTCTGAGATCAGTATGGATATCAAGACACTCAATAAAGTAAACGACTATCTCTGGGACATCCCGCAACAGGGAGCGATGCGGGTTCCCGGGCGGATTTTCGCCACCGAGGACCTGATCAGCGGCATGGATGAGAAGGTGCGCGAGCAGATCATGAACGTGGCCGCCCTGCCCGGGATACAGGTGGCGTCCATGGCCATGCCCGATGCCCACTGGGGATACGGGTTCCCCATCGGCGGTGTCGCGGCATTCGACCCCGATGAAGGGGGGATCATCTCCATGGGGGGCGTGGGGTTCGACATCTCCTGCGGCGTGCGGACCATGAAGACCGGCATGACGCGCGACGAGATCATGCCCGGACTTTCTCAGCTGGTGGATGAACTTTACCGCCGCGTGCCGGCCGGCCTGGGATCGGAAGGACTCATCCGCCTGAGTCCTCCGCAGATCGACGAAATGCTCATCGGCGGCGCGGAGTGGGCAGTAAAAAAAGGATATGGCGTTAAAGAAGACCTTGACTATATCGAAGAGCACGGCAGAGTATCGGGGGCAGACCCTTCTCACGTTTCTGATTCAGCGAAGAAGCGGCAGCACCGGGAGATGGGGACCCTCGGCTCGGGCAACCATTATCTCGAAGTGCAGGTCGTGGATGAGATATACGACGAGCAGGCCGCCCTGGCAATGGGGCTCAGGAAGAACGATGTAGTCATATCCGTGCACTGCGGGTCCCGGGGGCTGGGGCACCAGATCGGCACGGACTACCTGAAGAGCCTGGCTGGCGCGGCCCGGCGGTTCAAGCTCCCGATCAGGGACCGGGAACTTGCTTCGGCCCCGATTAACTCGCCGGAAGGGAAGCAATACTTCGGCGCCATGAGCGCCGGCATAAACTGCGCCCTCGCAAACCGCCAGATCATTACGCACCTGGTGCGTGAGATCGTCACGGATATGTACCCCCAGGGCAGGGTCACCATGCTCTATGACATCAGTCATAATACCTGCAAGGTCGAGACGCATACTGTAGCAGGCAGAAAGAAAAGATTGTACGTCCACCGCAAGGGCGCGACGCGGGCCTTCGGCCCCGGGATGATCGACCTGCCCCAAGAGTACCGGCATGTCGGCCAGCCCGTGCTGATCGGGGGCACGATGGGGACGCCGTCCTATATCCTCGCCGGCACCGAAGCGGGGATGACAACGGCCTTTGGTTCGGCATGTCATGGCGCGGGCAGGGCCATGTCCCGCACGCAGGCAAAGAAACAATGGCGCGGCAGGGACGTCATCGATAGCCTCGCGGGACAGGGGATACTGGTCAGGAGCCATTCTTATGCTGGTGTGGCCGAGGAGGCGCCTGGTGCCTATAAGGACGTAACGGCCGTGGTCAATGCCGCGCACCACGCCAGGCTGGCAAAGAAAGTAGTGCAGGTCAGGCCCCTCGCCTGTGTGAAGGGATGAGGTCCGTTGACGCCGTCAGTGGAGCCCCTCCGCAGTCACGCCAGGGCGTGATTGAACAACGCGACATCCCGTCCCGCTTGTAGCGGGACTGGAGCGGGACGGCAGCGGGGTCAGGTGAGCCGTTCTTTCAGTTTCCGGAACGATTCTCGCCACGACGCGGAGAGGGGTGAAAGGGAAAGGACGGTATCGATGCCTTCGCCGTTGTTCCGGTCATGATGGTAAATATGGTTTGCATAGGCAATAGTCACCGAATTCCTGTCGCGTTCCCGGAGCACGAGGCGCGCATGGCTGTCGACGCTTCCTTCCTGCAATACCCTGCAATAAAATCCGGTCCTGCCTGAATCCACGACCAGCTTTATCATGTCACGCCGGTTGTATCGCGCAGCGAGTGTTCTGCATGGCTGCCGCGGCTGGCTCACCTGCATCACTGCGGTTCCGAGCTGGAACACGTCTCCGATACAGATGTCGCTTTCGCCCATGTTCGAAACCGTGAGGTTTTCTCCAAAGGCGGCCTGTGGCAACGAAGTTCCGAGGGTTTTCTCCCAGTAAGGGTAATGATCGAGACTGTACACACAGAGGGCCTTGTCCTCCCCTCCGTGATGCTTTGCATCAGCGACACCGTCGCCTTCGAAGCCGAGCCTCGTGAGGCGCACGGGCCCTGGCACCGGTTGTTTGATGATCCCGGTAAAATATTCCTTGCCCTGGAACAGTTCTTTACGGGGCAATCCGATATTAAGTGATTCGATGAGCGATAAGGTCACGAATTTTCCTGTAGTAAGTTATGAATGAAAATCTTCTCAAAACGGCAAGAATATTTTCGCGCAAAGACGCCAAGTCGCAAAGTAAGGCAAAGCATGCGCTTTCTCTTTGTTTTTAAAGATTTTCTTTGCGGCTTTGCGCGAGACGCATTTGGATTTCTGTTTAGGTTCCGGCTTGCCCGGGTTATGATTCAATACCAGAACTCGGGATATTTCCGGTTCTTCGAAAGATTGTTCACCAGGAGCGCGACGGCCAGCATGACCACCGCGCCGTCCCCTGCGGGAATGAGTGCATAGACGTAGCCCAAGGCATGTATTTTTTCGCTACCGATGACGGCGATCAGGGCCGTTGCGCCGCCCGGGGGATGGAGCGTCTTCGTTGCGTGCATAAACGCGATAGCAGTCGCGACGGCCACTGACGATGCGAGCCAGATATTCGGGTTCAGGGCCTGAAAGCAGGCTACGCCGATCAGGGCGGAAAATATATGCCCGCCGAGGAGATTCCTCGGCTGAGCCAGGGGGCTCTTGACGGCCCCGTAAACGAGGACGGCGGAAGCGCCGAAGGACCCGATGATCATAACAAGGTCGGTCCCCTCGAGTACCCGGTAATTGATGAGCGCGACTGCTGCGATGCCGAGGAAGGCGCCTATCCACGACCAGGCGATCTCGGCGGCGCTCACTCGCGGCGGGCTCTTCGTGGTCCCTCGCATCTTTGAAAAGTAGTCTTTAAGCATGATGGTGAGTCCGTTCCTTAGGCACGTGGCTTCTTGTTGATGAATGATGCGCCGATGATATCGGCGCGGGAAACGATCCCGTTCACGGTACCCGCCTCGTCAGTCACGGGGACCCGATTGATATGCTTTTCCGTGAAGGTGTTCGCGATCTCCATGATGCTCGTTTCCCGGCGAACGGTGATCGCCGGGGACGTCATGATATCTTCGGCCTTCTGCGCCCGGATGGACACGGCGACGCACCCCTTTGCCTGCAGGCACTCTGCAACGACACCCATGAAACTTTTGGTTTTCCCGGAACTCATGCGGGCAAGAAAATCCTTCTCTGAAATGACGCCGGCCACGGTCCCGTTCTGTTCGAGAACCGGTAAGCCGGATATGCCCTTTTCAGCCATGATTTCCGCAACGCGGGTGAGGGGGGTCTCTCTTGCTGCCGAGTATACCTCCGCGGTCATGACATCCTGTGCGGTGACAGAAAGGGCGACCCGTCTGAAGGCGTGTCGATAAGCGAATCGGTAGATTTCCTTAAAGTCCGTGGTGGTGATATCCAGATACCCCTGAATGTCCTTCATCGCCTGGTAAATATCGTCGTCCGAGATTTCTATATCAAGGGGAATGCCCGTTTCCCTGGAATGTTCGTCCATGGTTTTCTCCCATCTGCCGAATCGTTGTACCATTCTGGCAGTCGTATTCCAGAATATACTGTTGTGCGTTATTCCCGATGCGTTTTGATGGTATTCTAAAAGCATTCCTGTCGGCCGGATATGATATACATCATATACTAAGAAGGTCGGGTTGTGATGTAATTATAAATATTTTTTTGTTATACTATGAGTATACTTCCCGCCGAAGCATACTAGTAAAGTATTATTCATACGAAGCGACGAGAAACGCGAGCCCGAGGTGCACATGCGGTCATTCAAAGAGATCAAGCACGATTATCGCTTCACCGCTGAGGACGAACAGCGCCTGGCCGGAATGCGGTCCCTCATGGAGGAACATGCCGACGAGGTCATGAGCACGCTGAGCCTCTGGATCATGGGAACGGCGGGGGCCGCGAAATATTTTGTGGATGAATCAAGAAAAAAGCACGTATTCGGCGCGCAGAAGGAATGGTTCCTTGAATTATTTTCCGGGGCCTACGATAATCGCCACTATGAAAAGCTCATCAGGATCGGTTCCGTTCACGTGAAGTTCAACGTTGACGCGCATTACATGAGCAGGGCGGTCAACATCGTCAGAAACGCCTGCACCGGCATCCTGCAGCGCAGTGAGGAGGCCAAGGAAGAGTACACGAACAAGGTCATTTCCCTCGGGAAACTGCTCGACATAAGTCTGGATGTCATCACCACGTCGTATATCGAGGAAGAGATCAAGACCTATTCTCCCGTGTACAAGGTAAGGAGCGCCCTCATAACCTTCTCCGAGGGGTTCTCGCAGACGATGAACCTGGTCCTCATCCTTGCCTTGATCGGCCTGACCCTGGGGGTGCTCGGCCTCTTCGTCAAGGACGTGGGGCTCCTGCTCCAGGGAGACCTGACGAACGGCATCATTTCCGCCCTCGGTTCCCTCCTGCTCCTGTGGGTGATCATCGAGCTGATGAATACGGAGATATCCCACCTCAAGGGCGGTAAATTCCACATCAGTGTCTTTGTCGGCGTCGCTCTCGTGACGATCATCAGAGAGACCATGATCGCCACGCTGAAGCATGAGAAGCCGGACGTGATCTACTATCTTATCGCGGCCATCCTCGTCGTCGGCTTTGTCTACTGGCTCGTTGCCAGGACGGAAGAGAAAGGGAGGTGAGAACGATGACCTGAATTACCCTGCTGCCTGCCTGATTTCCCTGCAATTACCTTTTCCCTTACAGTACCGAACATTCAGTTTTACCGATAGCACAGAGAAACACGACTCTCATGGTTGGAGGTGCAGAATGACCAAAAAGCTTGCTTTCTGGATTTTTCTCGCCGGCACCATCTCCTCGTCGGCCCTGTTCCTGTGGCTTACCTTGGATACACACCGGCAGGTGGAGGTACTGGCCAATGTGGACAAGCTGTCCGAACGGGTGGTGGCGGGAAAACGCGTATTCGAAAAATATAACTGCAATGACTGCCACACGATCCTCGGGTTCGGCGGCTATTATGCGCCGGACCTGACCAAGGTAATCCGGCGCATCGGGGAGGGAGGCGTCCAGCTCATCGTCAAGATGCCGGACAAGACGTTTGCCGGTTCCCGGCGGAAGATGCCGAACCAGGGTCTCTCCGACGAGGAAATCGGAAGATTGATCGCATTCTTCACCTGGATCGGAAATATCGACAACGGCGACTGGCCGCCGCAGGACAGTGCTACACGGCTCTCCCGAAAAGAGCGGAGGATCGTTGCCAGCACCGCTCTCTCTCCGGGCGCCGCAGTCTTCAAGGCGCAGGGATGCATGCACTGTCATGCGCTGCAGAAAAGAGGAGGTACCGCCGGTCCTCCGCTGGACGGGATTGCCCGGAGACGCTCACCCAAAGAGATTATGCACTCTGTCGTGAACCACGCAGACGTCGATCAGGATGCAGCGATGAAGCCGCGGAAGGATCTCTCCGGGACAGAGGTGGAAGCGGTCACCCTGTTCCTGGCTAATCTTAAATAGGGAGGCTCAGATGGAATACCGTTCTCAAAAAATAGCACACTGGTATTTTAAGATCGCCCTGCTCCTGTTCGTGCTGCAGGTCATCGTCGGGCTCTGGCTTGCCGTCAACTACAGCTTTACCGTTCCCCAGTGGATCGTGGACAAGTTCTCCTTCGCCACGGCGCGCGCCATCCACACGAACCTTCTCGTCCTCTGGATGCTCCTCGGGTTCATGGGAGGGACGTACTACATCGTTCCTGAGGAAACGGGAAGTGAAATCTTCTCCCCCAAGCTTGCCTGGATTCAGCTTGTGGCCCTTGTCGCGACCGGCGTGGTTGCCCTGATCGGTTTTGTGTTCGGCTGGACGCAGGGCCGTCCGCTCCTGGAGATACCGCGACCCCTCGACCTTGTCATTGTCATCGGGGCGCTCATCTTTCTCTTCAACGTCGGCATGACCATGATCAAGGCGAAGAAATGGACGGCGATCCAGGGCACGCTCCTTGGCGGCATGCTCTTCCTCGCCCTCCTGTACCTGTTTGGGATACCCTTTTATAAAAACGCGGTGATCGACTGGTACTACTGGTGGTGGGTCATCCATCTCTGGGTCGAGGGCGCCTGGGAACTCGTTACTGCCGCGATCCTGGCCTTTGTGCTGATAAAGCTCACCGGCGTAGAGCGGCAGGTTGTGGAGAAGTGGCTGTATGTCGAGCTCGGCCTCTTCCTCTTCACCGGCATCGTCGGGACCGGCCACCATTACTATTGGATCGGCGCACCCAGTTACTGGCTCTGGTTCGGCGGTATCTTTTCAGCTCTGGAGCCCCTTCCGATTCTCCTGATGATGATCGATACCATGATGCACGTCAAGCAGCGGAAGCTGAAAATAAAGAACCCCCTCACCTGGACCATCGCGATCGGATGCGCCGTGCTCCATATGATCGGCGCCGGCGTACTGGGCTTCATGCACACCCTGCCGCAGATCAACTACTACACCCACGGATCCCAGGTTACCGTGTCGCACGGACACCTTGCCTTCTTCGGCGCCTACGCGCTGCTGAACCTCCTGATCTTCTATTTTGCCGTTCCGCAGCTCAAGGGGATCAAGGTCTATGACGACCGGCGGGGAAAGATCGGGTTCTGGACCATGTCCACTGCCATGACGCTTATGGCCATTACCTTCGGCATAGCAGGAGTGATCCAGGCCTATGTCGAGCGCGTCCTCGGCATGGGGTACATGACAGCCCAGTCCTACATGCAGCTGTGGTTCGCAGTAACCCTGGTGCTCGGCGTGATCTTCTTCATCGGGCTGCTCTTCACGGTAGCGGACCTGTTCACGATGAGGCCGGCAAAAGCGCAGAAGTGAGTTCGTTCAAGCAGGAAGATGGGTGAAAATTGCAAAGACCGGAGGGGATGAACCTCCGGTCTTTTTTATTGTCCATTCAAGACAAGCCGCCGGGTGTCGCGTTATTATACTACTGCCTTGGCAGGAAGGCCCCTGCCGACGGACCTGCCGTTAATCGGAAATCGGCATTCCGAAATCCGAAATCGAGTCACTCCACCGGCGTTACGATTGCCATCACCACGAGCCGCTCGCCCTGGTCGGCTGCAAAGCCGTGGGGCACCTGAGGATCGCAGGGGATGCAGGTCTTTTCGCCTGCAACGATCTTCTCGTCGCCTACGGTGAAGGTCCCCTTTCCCTCGACACAGTACATGAGCAACCGCAGCGGCGCCTTGTGGGGTTCGAGCTTCTGCCCTTTCTCGAGACACATGAGGGCGATGCGCATTTCCGGCTTATCGGAGAGCATCTCCCGCGAGATCGCATCGGGCTTGAAGGTGATCAATTTTTTGAGGTCGAGGGTTTCCATGGCTGTCTCCTTTTTCAACGGTCCGTTAACGTTCATGGTACTTGCTGCTGAGTAACATTATGCCATTACCGAACAAGGAACGGTATGATCTGCGTCACAGTCCCAGCTACCACCAGCGCCACAGGGCGATGACGAAGGTGATCACGAAGACCAGCATAAGGTTCATGTAGGCGAAAAAATAGAACAGCCGCACATGGAAGGGGCGGTGCGGCATCTCGCCGGCGGAGAGGAGCATGCTGACGACCGGCAGGGTCACGATCTTGTCCTCGCCATGGGGGGCCGTGGAAAGCAGGGAAGTAAGGTCATTGCCTGCCGCGTGCTTCATCATGTGAGATCCGTTCTTCCAGAGCCTGCTGCTGGTGACATCATAAATGCTTCCCTGATAGGCAATGTGGGCAGGACGGCCTTCCTGACCGTCGAAGTGCGCGAGCTGTTCGGGCGTGATCCCTCCCGCGATGTTCAGGGCAGCGGGCCCGCCCCGCTTCCTGAGCCGCGGCCCGATGTAGATGGTCACAACTATAGCGCTCGAGAACATGACCATGAAGAGAAGGATCTTGATGCCCAGGAGCGCGCCGTAGCGGGTGGAGAAGAAAATATCCCAGGAGGGCACCTTCCATAAGGTCAGGTAGGTCCCGCTGAGCAGGACTACGATCATGGAGATCCAGCCAAGCCGGAGCTCGCCTTTCGGGAGTCCTTTTGAAGCATACGCCGGTTTCAGGAGAAGATGGACATACAGAATCGTTCCGAACCAGATGATCGCTGCCAAGAGGTGGAGATAGCCCATGATAAGGCGCATAACCTTCTGTGCCGAAGACACTGGCCGGTAAAGACCTTTTGCCTTCAACTCTTCGAGGAACGTATCTCCTTCCTCGGTGAGCTGACCGCCTCCAACGGCATCGATATGGCACCGGATGCACTCAAGCCCTGTCTGTTCTGCGTATTCCGGTGTTGCATGGGAGAGTGGGGGGTAGAGGAAGAGAAAAGAGCAGAGAATGCATGGAATACAGATAAGATGTTTGAGCCGTATGTTCATCATGGGCGTAATTATAAATAATCGCAGTATGCTTTGCAAGAGCCCTATGGTGGCTTTTTTAGTAGAAGCTTTTATACATTTTTTCTCTGCAGGGAAGGGAGGATGATGTTTGTTCGCCTTGTATTCTGATTCCGGGGTGTGCGTCCAGACCATTTATCCTCTGAATCCATCTCTATCCCGTGTATCCGTGTCCAATAGAATAATTTACGCATGATCAGCGACGTGGTCGTTCATTGCCGAATGCAGCACCCTGCTCAATTCGTACACTTTGCACGGTTTGGTCACGACGCCGAGAAATCCGTATTTCTCATGGTTCGCCATGACCGGATCATTCGAATACCCGCTCGACACGATAGCCCTGACTTCGGGGTCTATCTGAAGCAGGTGGTCGATCGTTTCTTTTCCTCCCATGCCTCCCGGTATCGTCAGGTCCATGATGACCGCGTTGAACGGCTGGTTTGCTTTCCTTGATTGTTTGTACAGTTCAATGGCTTCCGCGCCTTCTTTAGCGTACTCTACCTCGTATCCCAGGTCCTTGAGGATCTCGCCCGTTACACCCCTGACGACTTCCTCATCATCCATGACGAGTATCCTTCCTGTACCGCGGATGATTTCTCCCTCAATCTCGTCATCAGGCTTTATCTTTTTTCGGGAGGCCGGCAGGTAAATTTCAAAACTCGTGCCTTTCCCGACCTTTGATTTTACGAAGACATATCCCTCGTGCTTGCTGATAATGGAATAGGTGGTGGTGAGCCCCAGGCCGCTGCCTTTCTGCTTGGTCGTAAAGTAGGGGTCGAAGATCTTCCCGATATGTTCTGCCGCCACGCCGACACCATGGTCTTTTATCGTGATCCTGATATATTTCCCTTTCCGGTGGAACGCTGAGGCCTTCGGTTTTATGAGGACATTTTCACAGGCGATTCGTATCGTGCCGCCCTGGGGCATGGCCTGGTCGCCGTTGATGATCAAATTGCTGATGGCCTGGTTGATCTGGCCTTCATCGATCTCCACCGGCCAGAGGTCTTCAGGAATGGAGTACTCACATCTGACATTGGAACCTCTCAGCGCGAAGGAGGATGACTCTTTGATCACTTCGGCAACAGCAGTCGGCTTCTTTACGGGCTCGCCTCCTTTTGAAAAGGTAAGAAGCTGCTGCGTGAGGTCCCGTGCCCGGAGAGAGGCTTTTTCCGCTTCATCAAGCCGTTCGGTAACCTTGCCATTGGAGTCCGCGTACAGCCGCGCCAGGCTGACGTTCCCCAGGATGCCCGCCAGCATGTTGTTGAAGTCATGGGCGAGTCCTCCCGCCAGGATACCGATGGACTCCAGCTTCTGGGCCTTCAGAAGCTCCTCTTCCATTTTAACGCGCTCCGAGACGTCTCGCGCGATGGTCCTGGTCTTGATTAAAGCGCCCTCATCATCAAACTCCGCAAAGACATTCAACGCTGCCGGGAACACGGACCCGTCTTTCCGGACAAAGACCCGTTCCAGGTTCAGTTGGACATTCTCTTCCGTCAGAGACGCAAACTGTTTCTTGAAATGCCGTTTCGACTCGTCCGTGAGAAAGTCCGTGAGCGGCCTCCCGATGATGTCCTCTTTGCGATAGCCGAGCATGTCCGCTTCCGTTTCGTTGCAGTCGATAATAATTCCGTCCTTATTCAGCGAGTGGTACATGTCCGGCGCCCGGTCGTATAGATCGCGGTATTTCAGCTCGGACTCTTCGAGGGCCTTGAGGTTGCGGGAGTTGGTAATGGCAAGGGCCGCCTGGTTCGCGATATTCTGGTAAAGCGACAGCTCGTCATGGGTGAATTCCCGTTTATCATGCATATGTCCTATCAGCACACCGAGTACTTCATCGTTGAGCGTCAGGGGGACGCAGATTGCCGACGTTACTTTTTTGTCCACGATGATCTGCGGCACGGAAAACCGGTTTTCCAGGGAAAAATCCAGGACCGTATCGGATGCCTTGTTTTTGACGACGAAGGAAGACAGTCCCTGGCCTTCCATCAGGCTCAGCGTCCCGATCGTGGATTCCGGGAAACCGATGGTGTCCTCCATGACCAGTTGATCCTTTGATTCGTTCAGGAGCATCAGGGTAGAAAAATCCAGGTGTAAAAGGTCTTTCGACGTGCGTATCACGTTGCGGAACAAGGCAGGCAATTCCTTCGTCGTCGTAATCTCCCGCGAGACAACGAGCAGATTTTCGAGATACTGGGTACGGCGGGTATATTCATATTCCGTCTGTTTCCGTGCCGAGGTGTCCCGTACGAGCGAGAGAATCAATGATGAGCCGTTCTGATGGATTAAACCGAGGCTGGCTTCAACAGGGAATGCTGTGCCGTCTTTCCTGCGACCGACTCCATCAAAGGTCACCGGTATTCCTCTGTTGAGGCGCTGCCAGATTGTCTGAAAGGACTTCGGATCATAGGTCATCTCCACCTGCTGAATGGACATGCCGATCAAGTCCTCCCGGGTGTATCCCAGCATGGAGCAGGCATACTGATTTACCTCGACGAACTTGCCGTCCAGATTATGGAGAAAAACACCGTCCGAGGCATGCTCGATGAGGTGGCGTGAAAAGTCTATGTTGCTTTTCAGCTCCTGTTCTGATTGACTCATGGCGAGAAGAAAACGGGATATTACGGCAATCCCTCCGACCAGAAGGCCCGCCAGCACAAGATTGATAAGCTCCAGATTGAGATTATCTGCCTGAGGCGGTTTCTCAAAGAGAAATCCCGAAAACACCACTGTTTGCCGGGCCGCCATGAGGAGGGCCGCGGCCCCGATCAGTGTCCAGGCTGTTTTTTTCCCGGTTTTGAGCGCCAATCGTACGGTGAGAACAACGGCAAAAAGAAGCAGAACAATGGAAATGCCGAGGATGAATGCGGTTATCATGTGATGAGGCCTCTTCAGTGGGTACTCAGATTTTCATCAGGGATAAGTTCTATTGTAGCATATTGCGTTAATTCGGGAAGGCATTGAAAAATCAGGAGATGGATCCGGAGACCGTTGTTTTATATGTGCAGGAATGCGGCAGGAAGCAGTGTTATGAACATTTTGATGTGAACGAGTCGCCCCGAGGGAGGTCTCTTGATGTGTCGCGGCAAAGGCAGATGAAAAAAAATCGAAGAAAAGAGATGCGGTGACAGGGCCTGGGAGAGAAGAAACGCTATTGTTCGGTTTCTTGTTTCGATTCTGTGCCCGACGGACCGGCGCTTTTTGATTTACTGTCCTTCAGTTTGGATTCAATGACCCGTTCTATCGCGGCGATCGACCGTTGGTGATTGTATATGCTGCTCGTTAGCTCGCTGCGCGACCGCGTGAGGAGCGTCCGCGCTTCAAGAAGGTCCGTTGCATCGGCAACACGCTGCTTGAACTGGTTATTCGTGATCCGGTAATTCTCTTCCGCCTGCGCAACGGCGGTTTTTGATACGCTGATCTGCTCGGCAGAGACAGTATGGACCTCAACGGCCTGCCGCAGTTGGAGCAGCAAGTCCTGCTTCGTGTCCAGCACCCGTTCTTCCAGCGCGAGAATTTCGGCCCGCTCGGCAGCGGCATCGCGGGCGGTCTTGAATCCCGCGAAAAGGTTCCACGTTGCCGTGATGATCGTCTGTGTTTCCTCATCAGGAAGAGGATCGATACGTCCATCCGTCGCCAGGCGCTCTCCGAACCGGGAGTATGATACCGAGAGGTCAATGGAGGGCAGGTAGCCGCCCAGGATGGATCTCCGGGTATACTCCCGGCTCTTCTTGCGTGACCGGAG
>DMKB01000196.1 GCA_003454665.1 Nitrospiraceae bacterium
GATGCCCTGCTCGTCGGATCCGGCCGCCGCCATTGTGGGAGCTTGCTGCGCAGGCTTCTGTTTTTTTGTACGCTTCGGTGGCCTGGTTGCAGGTCGCTCCTGGGTCGGTTTTTGTCGGGGTGGTTTCCTTGTTTCCTGCTGTGGTGACGGCGCAAGGGAAGAAACGGCGTGGCGGTAAAGAATTTCCCGCCTTCGCCCTTCCAGGATGATGACGTAGCTGTCAAAGGCCTTTATTGTTCCGTGGACGCGAATCTGGTTCTGGAGGGTCACGGTCACGGGCGTTTGCCCCGTCTGGTACTGTTCGAGCATTCTGTCGAGGAGATTCAACTCCATGGTTCGGCCTCTAACGGTTGATCGTGGTGATCGCGTGTTTGTAATATAGGTGCTGACGTCCGCCCTCTTCGAGGAGAACGGTGAAATTATCGTATGCTTTCAGGTGGGCGCGTATGCGCTGACCATTAATGAGAAAAAGCGTGAGCATGTGGTCTTCCCGCATTGCTTTATCGAGAAATTCCTGCTGTACATTCGGTTTCCCCGCAGGTGTCTCGACGGGATCAGAGGATTTGCCCTGAGAACCATCGGGAGGCGAAGGGGTCACGGAGAGCAGGCTGTGCGGCGCAGTCAGGTAGGAAAGCTCTTTTTTCAGGAGGGATATGGTCTTGCCCTTTTCTTCAACGTTAATTTCGTATCTGCCGATATCGCGTATCGTACCATCGAATTCCAGCTTGTTCATCTGGCCGATTCTGAGCCTGACGCCGTCCTGCTGTGCGTGCTGAAGGAACAATGGTTCGATGGGTTGATTCGTGTCCGTTTTCATTGCTTCCATCACATAAAATCATATATGAATTTATGTGTTTTTGCAAGGCTTTTTTCTTTTCAGTGTTCTTTTTTCAGATTGACATTTTCACGAGTATAATTTATTATCCATCCACTATGTACGAACTGGTGGTTGAATCCCGATTTGCGGCGGCGCACCAGCTCCGCGGCTATAAGGGTAAATGTGAAAATCTGCACGGGCATAACTGGCGCGTGACCGTCGCCGTGACTGCGGAGCGATTGAACGATCAGGGACTCGCCATTGATTTCGCCGACGTCAAAAAGGCGCTCCGGGACGCCCTCGACCAGCTGGAGCATACTTTTTTGAACGACATCTTTCCCTTTACCCAGATCAATCCATCGTCAGAGAATGTCGCCAAATGGATCTATGACCATGTCGGCAAGAAGATCAACAATGGAAACCTGGAAGTTTCGAGTATCACGGTCTGGGAATCAGAGTCCGCTTCGGCGAGCTACTTTGAATAATATCCCGGCCGGGATGTCCGTGCCGAAGGGAACACTGCGTCACGCACACGATTACATTTCTTTTTTCCCAAGTTTTTAATTCCTATGCCGAACATCGAGACAGCAAAAAAGATTATCGAGCTGTGCGGTTCACATCAGCCTGAAGCTGCCGAGGTTTTTTTGCGTTCCTCCGTGGCAACGACCGTAGAGGTGAAGGACCAGAAGGTCGATGCCTTTGACCGCGCGAGGGGAATGGGGGCCGGACTGCGCGTACTCGTCGGCGGGCGGATGGGATTTGCCTTCACGACCGATTTTTCCGAATCAGCCCTTACGGCCCTGGCTGAGGCAGCAATGGCAAACGCACAAAGTACCGCCGTCGATCCCTTTCAGTCTCTTGAGGCCCATCCCGCGGGAGATGTCCTCCCGGTCGCCATTTACGACGCCGATATGGTCAACCTGAGCGAACAGGAGAAGATCAAAGGGGTCATGGCAATGGAACGCGAGGCATTCGCCGTTGATGCGAAAATCAAACGCATCCGCAAGGCCTCGGGCAGCTTCTCCTCATCGGAGACGATAATTCTGAACACGCGGGGCGCGGAGGTCTCGTACCAGGGGACCGCCTGCTCAGCGAGCATCGAAGTGGTTGCCGAAGACAGCGGGGAATCCCAGGCAGGATGGAATTTTGACGTCAACCGGTTTTATCGCAATCTTGATATGAACAACGTAGGCCGCAGGGCCGCGCACCGGGCGCTCGACCTGCTCGGCGCGAAGAGCATTGAATCCGTCAAGGCGCCGGTGATTCTGGATGCACCGGTGGCGGAAGAGTTCCTCGGCCTCATAGCGCAGGGACTTTCAGCCGAAAATGTACAGAAGAAGAAATCCCTTCTTGCAGGGAAACTGGATCAGCAGGTCCTGTCGTCATCGCTGAGCATCTCTGACAACGGTCTGCTGGAAGGGGGGATGGCGACGGCGCCGTCTGATGATGAGGGTGTGCCCATGCAAAAAAAGAGCGTCATCGAGAAGGGCAGACTCACCCTGTTTCTCCACAACGTTTATACGGCGAAAAAAGACAAGACCGCCTCCACGGGCAACGGCATGCGCGCCGGGTTCAAGGGCGTTCCCGGAGTCGGGATCACGAACTTCCATATCGAACCAGGAACTCAGTCTCTCGATGAACTGCTCAAGTCCGCAGGAACGGGACTGTATGTCACCGAGGTGATGGGCGCCCACACGGCGAACCCCATATCGGGCGATTTTTCCGTGGGCGCCACGGGGTTCTGGATCGAGAAGGGGAAGCGGGCCTATCCGGTGCGGGAGATCACCATCGCCGGGAACGTGCTCGAACTCATGAAGAACGTCATCGCCGTGGGAAAGGATCTCCGGTTCTTCGGCAGGATCGGCAGCCCCTCGCTTCTCGTTAAAGAGCTGTCGATCGGGGGGAAGTGAGAGGAGACGGGAGACAGGAGACAGGAGA
>DMKB01000043.1 GCA_003454665.1 Nitrospiraceae bacterium
CATGAGGCTCGCCTCGTGATCCCGTTGCTCCGTCGTGAGAGCCTGAGGGGCTCCTCCGCGAGAGCAGCCGTGAAAGGGCGGGCGCGATAATGATCGTCAGCGCCGTAAGCAGTACCCCGGCGATCACATCAATGACATAATGGTATCTCAGGTAGACCGTCGAGAGGACAAGGGCCAGCACGGTCGGGACCAGGATGGCGGTGTAGGTTTTTTCCCTGAACTTCCACCCATAATACAGCGATAGCAGGGCGATGGCGGTGTGTCCGCTCGGAAAGGCGTCGGTCTTGTTGTGCTCCAGACTGTTCAGCGTTTCCTGAATGGCCACGGTGAGCGGACCTGCCTGGAGCGTGACGGTCTGGAGATCGGCAAGAGTGAAACGGGGGCCAACGGCCGGCACGAGCAGGTAGCCGAGATAGGACAGGTAAAAGCAGAGGATGAGGCCGAAAATGGCCTCATCGAAGAAATCGTACTTCCGCTTCACGATCAGGACGGCGCCGAGGGCCACGGGTATGGGATAGTAGCTGATGTATGCCAGCTGCATGATCCTGGTCAACAGGGGGTGGATGAAACGCTCCAGCCACACCGTGGGGTGGACGCCGAAGAGGGCATGGTCCACCCTGATCAAGAGATCGTCGAAATAGTGCGGCCACAGGTAGGGGATGAGATCGCCCAGGCTGTTAAAGATGATCGGAAGGACAATGACCGGCAGAAACAGGTATGCAGTGACGACCGGCTTCCATGCGCCGGGCCGGCGTGCGTACGATGCAAGGGCAATAATGACGAGGCTGATCAGCGCGTACTGCGTGACGAGCCACAGCCAGGACGGAACAACGCTTGCAAAAACGACAGAGAGAAGCACGCAGATCGAGATGAAGGCCAGCGTCAGGATATCTACGGGGCCCAGCGGTATTCGCATGAAAACACTTATACAATACCCCGTCTGAAATTGCAAGGGATGGAAGGAAACATTCTCTTTTGAAAATGTGAAGGTTCTATGCCGTCGAAAGAAACCATATTTACCATCGAGCTTCCGATCACGGCAGTCTGGTCCTTCCTGTCTGACCGTCGCGAAGTCGGATGCCTGTTCCCCGGGTGCAAGGGGGTGAAAATCCTGAACGACCTCGATTCGATCTGGACGCTCAAGATGTCTTTCGGCCCCTTCAGCCGTATCGTGGAGATGAACGCACATACCACGGAAATGGTGGAGAATGAAAGCATATCATGGACGGCGCAGGGAGATCATATTCAAACATCGGGGTTCGTGAGCCTGCGCAGTATTTCAGCGGAAGAAACCGAGGTTACCTACCGCCTCGAAGGGCATGTCTCCGGTCCTTTTTCAGCGCTCCAGGACATTGTCGTCGCCGAAAAACTCGGGGTACTTGTCAGGAAGTTCGTGGTTAATATCAAGGAACGACTCGAATGGCAAATGGAAAGCTGAGCCCCGGGAGACCGTGGCCAGCAGGACATGAGCATCCCGCCCTGTTTTCACTTTTCCGATAGAAGTTTTTTTCCGTCTTTACCCCGCAGGAAAAGCAACGCGCCAGAAATCTCTTCAAGCGTTAAGATATGAATAAAATCGAAGACCTGTGAATAGTTCCCTGTTGACAGCGAATGCTAAATCCTGTAGATTTAATTTATGACAGGAATAGTCCTTGCGGGTGGGGAAAATCGACGCATGGGGACTGACAAGGCCTTCCTCAGTGTTGAGGGCAGACCGCTTATTCAGCATGTGCTGGCAGCGCTGACGGGCATCTTTCCACGCGTGATTATCGTTACCAATTCTCCTGAGGCATACGGCAACTACGTACAGACGATCGTCACGGATGTCATCGAAAAACGGGGGCCTCTCACGGGAATCCACGCAGGCCTGCTGGCTTCGGTGGATGAATACAATTTCATCGTGGCCTGCGACATGCCCTTCCTGAACCCCGGCCTGATCACCTTCATGACAGAGGCGGCGGAAGGATACGACGTGGTGGTTCCCGAGATCGGGGGGCAGTACGAGCCGCTCCATGCCTTGTATCACCGGAGACTGATTCCGCTGATCGAGGGGCTCATCGCGCGTGACAGCAGGGCTATCCAGGAACTCTTTTCTGCCGCCAGGGTGAGGAACATTCGGGGCGATGAAATCGACCGCTTTGATCCCCATCGGCGCTCATTCATCAATCTGAATACACCGCAGGAGTACAAGGAGGCATTATGTTCGGACTCGGTTTACAGGAACTGATTATCATACTATTGATCGTGCTGGTCATTTTCGGTGCCAGCAGGTTGCCCCTCCTCGGCGAAGGGCTCGGCAAGGCGATCAAGGGATTCAAAAAAGGCATTGCCGACGACCAGGAAGAGAACAAGAATTCCGGCACGCAGGAAAACAACGATAAGCCAAATGGATAAGGGATGATGAAATGGGTTCTCACGGAATCAGATGAAGAGGCTGCCGCACAACTCTCGGGCCAGACGGGTTGCCATCCGCTTATTGCCAGACTCCTGGTGAACAGGGGCATTACCGATTCCACGAGGGCGCAATCCTTTCTTTCCTCCTCGTTTTCCGATGTTTCCGACCCCGCCATCTTTATCGACATGGAAAAGGCGGTCCACCGCATCACCAGCGCGATTACTGCCGGTGAGAAGGTCGTGATCTACGGAGATTATGATGTAGACGGCGTTACCGGTGCTGCGCTCCTGTATCTGGTACTGTTGGACCTGGGGGCGAAGGTAAGCAGTTATATTCCGGACAGAATGACCGAGGGGTACGGCCTGCATACCGGCGCCCTCGAGGAGATAGGGTCATTAGGCGCCAAACTGGTCATCACCGTGGATTGCGGTATCGGCGCAATGAACGAGGCGGACCACGCGCGCTCGATCGGTCTTGATCTGATCATTACCGACCATCATGAGTCAGAACATCTGAAGGAATATACTGGGAAGCAGGGCGACCGGATTGCCGGGCTTCCCGATGCCTACGCGCTTATTCACCCGACACTCGTTTCCCCCGGCGTTCCTGCTCCTGTCCGTGACGCCGTCAGTGTACTGACGGGCGTGGGCGTCGCGTTCAAGCTTGCCCAGGCCCTCATGGGAACCGGGGCAGGGGAGGAACAGGCGCAGCCCTATCTGGACCTCGTGACCCTCGGGACCATTGCCGACATGGGCCAGTTGTCCGGCGAAAACCGGATCTTCGTGAAACATGGGCTGGAACTGCTCTCATCAGACGCCGGCGCGCCGAGGCCCGGGATTGCGGCGCTCAAGCGGGTAACCGGGCTGGCAGGAAGGGAGATTACCGCCGGAAACGTGGGTTTTACGCTGGCCCCGCGCATCAATGCGAGCGGCAGGCTAGAGCGCGCGGACATGGCGTTCCGGCTGCTCACGACAAACTCCCAGGAGGAGGCTGCGGAACTGGCAGAGACCCTCGATGGGGTGAACAAGGAGCGCCAGGCAGTGGAACTCGGTATCTGGGAGGAAGCGCGGCGGATGGCCCGGCACGTTGATCTGGCGGAAACAGGGGCCCTGGTGCTCGCGTCGGAAGCGTGGCACCCCGGCGTGGTGGGCATCGTGGCGTCGAGGATTGCCGAGGAGTTTTACCGGCCTACGGCCCTCATCGCGCTCCAGGAAGGGGTGGGCAAAGGATCGGCTAGGAGCATCCCGGGATTTGATCTCTATGGGGCCCTGTCCGAATGTTCGGACCTGCTCACCGCCTTTGGAGGCCACCGGTATGCAGCAGGATTTACCGTGCCCGCCGAGGGGATACCGGAACTCCGGGAGCGGCTGAGTGCGCTCGTGCTGGAGCGGGCCGGCCCCGAAGGATTTGTCCGTACCCTCCAGGTTGACGGGTCTGTTGGGCTCGATGAACTGACCGTTGATCTAATGAATGAAATCGTGCGGATGGCCCCCTTCGGCCAGGGCAATCCCGAGCCGAGGATCGGCGCGCGGGGGCTCGAGGTGCTTTCATCACGGATCGTGGGGAACAACCATTTGAAACTCAGGCTCAGGCAGAAGAGCGGCCGGCCTTTTGATTCGATAGCATTCAGCCGCGGTGGCCGGAAGGGCTGGCAGGTTCGGGAAGGGTCCCGCATGGCAGCGGTATTCACGCCGCGGTTCAATACCTGGAACGGAAAGACGTCCATTGAGTTGAATATTCGGGACATAAAGAAAGAGCAGTGAACGTCGGGGCCACAACAGAGTTGTCCACAATTGGGTGCATGAGTTCAGTATGCCGACGATTCGTCTGGAAGACATAGTTGAACAGATACAGCACGATCGCCCGGAAGCGGACGTCGAACTGCTGCGGCGCGCCTATGTCTTTTCGGCTAAGGCGCACCAGGGGCAGGTGCGTCTTTCCGGCGAGCCCTATATGAACCACCCCATCGAGGTGGCGAGTATTCTCGCCGACCTCAGGCTCGATGCCGCCACCGTTGCCGTGGGACTGCTCCACGATACCATAGAAGACACCACGTCTACGGTGGAAGAAATTACCTCGTTGTTCGGCGATGAGGTCGGGTTGCTTGTCGAGGGCATGACCAAACTCAGCCGCATGGAACTCCGGGGCCGCGAGCTGCGTGAAGCGGAGAACTTCCGCAAGATGATGGTCGCCATGGCCAAGGACATCCGCGTCATCCTGATCAAGCTTGCCGACCGGCTTCACAACATGCGGACGCTGAAATTTCTCCCTCCTGACCGGCAGAAGTACATTGCCCAGGAAACACTCGATATCTACGCCCCCCTCGCCAACCGCCTCGGTATCGCCAAGATCAAGATCGAGCTCGAGGACCTCTCCCTCATGTACCTGCATCCCGAGGTCTATAAAGAACTGTCGGACCGGGTAGCGCGCCGCAGGATAGAACGCAAGGAATATATCAGCGACCTTACGGAGATCGTGAAGAAGCGGCTTGCCGAGCACGATTTCAAGGGCGAGGTAACGGGCAGGCCGAAACATTTTTACAGCATCTATCAGAAAATGCAGAAGCAGGCCATTTCCTTCGAGGATGTGTACGACCTGATCGCCATCAGGATCATCACCGACACCAAGGTGGCCTGTTACTCCATCCTCGGTCTCATCCACTCGCTCTGGACGCCGGTAGCCGGGAGGTTCAAGGATTTTATCGGTGTTCCCAAGTCAAACCTCTACCAGTCACTCCATACGACGGTGATCGGCCCGAAAGGGGAGCGTGTCGAGTTCCAGCTGCGGACCGAGGACATGCACCGGATCGCCGAAGAGGGCATCGCCGCCCACTGGCGGTACAAGGAAAAATCCTCCATCAGCCAGCGTGAAGAACAGCAGTTCGCCTGGCTGCGGCAGCTCCTCGAATTCCAGCGCGACGTGCCGGATGCCAAGGAATTCATGGAGACCGTGAAGGGAGACCTCTTCCCGGACATGGTCTATGTTTTTACTCCAATCGGGGACGTGAAAGAGCTTCCCCTGGGCTCGACGCCCGTTGATTTTGCCTACAGCGTACACACCGATGTGGGCCACCAGTGCGTGGGCGCCAAGGTCAACGGCAGGATCGTTCCGCTCAAGTACCAACTCCAGAACGGAGACCGTGTCGAGGTCATTTCCCAGACAGGCCACACCCCGAGCCGGGACTGGCTCAAGTACGTCAAGACCTCAAAGGCGCGTACCCGGGTCAGGGCATGGCTCAAGACGGAGGAGCGCCGGAGGAGTATCTTCCTGGGGCGGGA
>DMKB01000381.1 GCA_003454665.1 Nitrospiraceae bacterium
ATTCTTTCGCTGTGGATATCGGACAAGAGATACTCCTTTCAAATCGATACTGCGGAAACGGGTCACGCTACCATGATGAGTTATCGTTGCGGGGGACAGGGTCGCTCTCCAGGGCCGAAACATACCCCGAACGCACTGCCATGACAGCGCCGCTGAAGTAGGCAGCCACGCCTAGTGTACCCTATGAGATAAATCTTTGTCAATTACAAGATGGGGCATCGCAAAAGTCAGCTTGACAAGGCTCTTCGACTCCGTTTATTATAACATCCATAATGCAGGCACACTACCACAGGCTCAAGGAACTGGCGCACCGGATTGCTCAGACGCTTCCTCCGCCCTCTTTTTATGTGACTTTTCAGGCCGAGATACACCGTGCCGGCGAAACGCTCAGCACGAATAAGTTCATCGGGAAATGCCGGTCTTTTCTCGACGAATCGCAGCTCGAGTGCGCCCATGGCGTCTGTCACTGTGAAAGCGTTGCCCGTGATGCCGGCGCCCTCATCCTGATCAATGCGCAAGACCGGGGGCTGGCCGGGGAAACGGTCGAACGGCTCATCATCGCGTCTGAAATCGCCGGGCTGCTCCATGACATCAAACGAAAAGAGAAGGATCATGCTATTCTCGGCAGCATCGAGGCGGGAAAAATCCTCTCTGCCATCGGCATTGACAGCAGGGAGCAGAAATATATTACTGATGCAATTCGGAACCATGAGGCATTCAAGGAAGTGCGTGATTCAGATGATGCAGGAGCCCGGCTCGTGAGTGACGCCCTCTATGACGCGGACAAATTCAGATGGGGGCCGGACAACTTCACCACCACGCTCTGGCTCATGGTGGAAGAAAACGACACCCCCCTCGAATCATTACACACCGTCTTCAAGGACAAGGTCAAGGGTATTGAAAAAATCAAGGAAACCTTCAGGACGGAAACAGGAAGGACATACGGTCCTGAATTTATCGACCACGGCCTGCAGATCGGCGATGTCATCTACGAAGAAATGTCCGCCCTCCTCGGCAGATAAAAAATCACGGCGAAGAGAGAGGTGGGCTCCCTACTTCTTCCCTGACTTCGCTGCGAACTTGGCCACGATCTTTTCCTTTCTCGCTGCCACCTCTTCATTATCACTCAGCTCGAGCGTTTCTTCGGCAAAGAGCGCATGCTTGAGCCATTCATAGCTGAACTTCAAGAGCTCCTCATCACTGTTCCGCATCTTCTCTACCTGCTCCGGTGGGATATCATAGATGTTCAAAAAACTGCTTTCAAAGACGAACATACGGAAATAGTCAAGGTCGGTGCTCACCTTGAAGAATATTTCGTTCTTTTTCTCCGGAAGCTCGTTCAGGCCGAACGACTTCTTCTTGATCAGGATTTCCATCCAGCCGCGGTTCATCTCGTCGTAGAGATCAGCCCGCTGGTCTGCCCGCCACTCCGCCATCGTCCAGACCGTGTCTTCCTCAAACCCGAGGCAGTGGTCTTCCTTGACCATAAAATAGAATTCGTCCTTTCCGGTCTCTGTATCCTGTTTTCTGAGGGACGCCATGCCCACGGGATAGTACCGGCAGATGTTCGGCCGGTCTTCGTACACCGTACATCCATCGGGCGTCACGAAGGGACAGCTTCTCTTTTCGTCGTCCTGCATCTTGAGCGTCAGCACCGGAAGGAGCGTTTTATCAAGCACCTCCAACTGGGCATATTTTTCGTAGAATTCAGCCGATGAGAGCCCGAGGCGCCTTCTGAGGCGCAGAATATCGTAGGGCGGCAACACGATGCTCACGTTGTGGCAGCAGGCAGTAAAGCACTTCACCCCCTTGTGGCACCGGAACTTGAGCTTGCTGTCTGCAGTGAGTTTTACCGGTATGACTTTGTCGTTTTTCTTTTGCGATTTTTTGATAATATCCAGATCTTCCATTGCACCATTCCTTCAATAAGTATTTCACACCCGTCATTTTTACCGCTATTTACAGCCGGCTTTTCATCATTTTGCCTTGCGTCTCACATCTGTCGTCTGCTATCTGTTGTCTATCTCCTGCCCCATCCAGCGGCGTATCTCGTTGTGCTGCTGGATAAAAAGCTCGACTCCTTCATGGTCGGGACCGAGCATATTTTTGAACCTCTCCAGGGCCGCGGTAAAATCCGTCTCTGTTGCACCATCGATGAGATTGTCGGCGTAGGATACGATTTTTTCCTCGGGCGTCAGCGGCAGATAATCCTTTTCCGGAAGCCCCAGGCGTCCGGCCTCGGACTGAGGAATGCCCGCCCCAATATGGCGTTCAATAACGTCCAGAAGCCGCTCCGGGGCCCCGAGACTGCGGGCAATTGCCACTCCGGCGACGGCGTGATCAAGGCCGTGCGTCCGGGACCTGCCGATGTCGTGCAGAAGGCCACCCTGCCGTACCAGATCCCTGTCCACGGGGATCGTTACGGCATCGGCAATCGAAAGCGCCAGCCGGGAAACAGCCAACGAGTGCGCCACGACACCGGCTGAGCAGCCGGCCTGAACCAGGACCTGTTCGTCAAACATGTGTTTGGCATATTACCACTTTGAGCATAAAATTCAAGCTGAATTCTTGAAAATCAGCCCTTGCAGTGATACCTTGAAGGAAAAATCCCCGGCCCGGGAAAAGACAAAAAATGATGGATCCACTAAGGGCACCAAGAGCACGAAGGAGGGTTTCTTTTCATACCGTTCGTTCGCCTTCGTCTTCGTCTTTGTGTCCTTCGTGGATCATGCCTCTCGCCTTGCAAAAAAAAGGGGCTGGCCCGGTATTCGTGGCCAGCCCCTCATCGTTCATTCGTTCATTAGATCAAGGGTACGATCAACAGTGCAACGATGTTGATGACCTTGATCATCGGGTTGATGGCCGGACCCGCGGTGTCCTTATAGGGATCGCCCACGGTGTCGCCGGTCACGGCAGCCTGATGGGCAGGGCTCTTCTTCCCGCCGTACATGCCGTCTTCGATGAATTTCTTGGCATTGTCCCACGCTCCACCGCCGCTCGTCATGGCGATGGCCTGGAACAGGCCGGTGATGATGCTGCCGATGAGCATGCCGCCAAGGGCCTCACGGCCGAGGAAGAAACCGACGAGGATCGGCGCTGCAACAGGGATCAGTGCCGGGAGCATCATTTCCTTAATGGCGCTCTTCGTCACGATGTCAACGCACTTTCCGTACTCCGGCTTTCCCGTGCCTTCCATGATGCCCTTGATCTCACGGAACTGCCTGCGCACTTCCTCGACGACGCCGCCCGCTGCCTTTCCGACGGACTCCATCAGGAGCGAACCGAAGTAGTACGGGAGCAGTCCACCGATAAACAGGCCGGCGAGCACCAGCGGGTTCGAAAGGTCGAATAAGATCTTCGTGTCAAAGGACCGTGAATATTCCGCGAATAACACGAGCGCGGCAAGCCCGGCGGAACCGATGGCATAGCCCTTGGTCACGGCCTTGGTGGTGTTGCCGACGGCATCCAGGGGATCGGTGATCCCGCGGATCTCGTCGGGAAGCTCAGCCATCTCGGCGATACCGCCTGCGTTGTCTGTAATCGGGCCATAGGAGTCGATGGCCACGACGATACCGGTCATGGAGAGCATCGAGACTGCCGCGAGAGCGATGGCAAAAAGCCCACCGTCGGGATTGCCGGCAAAGCCGCCGCCGAGATAATAGGCGCCGAGAATCGAAGCAACGATCACGATCACCGGCATGCCCGTGGACTTCATGCTGACTGCGAGGCCGGCGATCACGTTCGTACCGTGGCCGGTCTGGCTGGCTGCGGCAATGTGCTTCACCGGGCTGAAGCTCTGGGACGTGAAGTACTCGGTGATCCACACGATCAGGCCGGTGAGGGCGAGACCGATCAGGGCGGTCAGGAACACGGTGTTAGCCGTGAACACGCCTGCGTCGACGCCGCTCAACCCTGCTATGAACTTCTTTGATAGCAGGTAGAACACCACTGCAGCGATAATGCCCGCCACGGCGAGGCCCTTGTACAGGGCGCCCATGATATACTGGTTCTTGCCGAGCTTCACGGCATAGGTGCCGATGATGGAAGCAATGATCGAGACGCCTCCAAGCATCAACGGGAACTCTATCCAGGCGCTCGACGGGCCGAATACGGTCTTGGCGAGCAGCATTGCCGCCACGAGCGTCACCGTGTAGGTCTCGTACAGGTCCGCTGCCATGCCTGCGCAGTCGCCCACGTTGTCGCCCACGNNCGCCGGGTTGCGCGGGTCGTCTTCAGGGATGCCTGCCTCGACCTTGCCCACAAGGTCGGCGCCCACGTCGGCGGCCTTGGTATAGATGCCGCCTGCGATACGGGCGAACACGCTCATGAGGGAGCAGCCGAAGCCGAGACCGATCAGGGCGTGGAACGCCTGATCAGGCGCAGCGGTCTTGGCGATGTAGTAGAAGCCGGCGAGGCCGATAATGCCGAGGCCCACGACCATGATGCCCGTCACCGAACCGCCCTTGAAGGCGAGGCTGAGCGCGGCCTGGAGACCCTTGTACGCGGCCTGCGCCGTGCGCACGTTGGCGCG
>DMKB01000150.1 GCA_003454665.1 Nitrospiraceae bacterium
TGCCGGGGACCGGTTCAAGAAGGCGGCATCCGTCTTTGTGAAGGGAAATATCTCGATCGTCGAACGGACAGAGGCAGACCGGCGCGAACTGATGGGCCTGCCGGGAAACTATTTCCGGGACCTGACAGGTGATTTCAGCAACATCTGGGAGATGACGACAGCGGCGAACGACAGCTTTGCCGGAAAGATCGAGGTCTCCTGGGACTCGGCCTTCGACCGTGCGTCGAAGGAATTCCGGACTGAATACGACCGGTCCGGTGACGCGCCCAATTCCCTCATGGCCCTGGGACCCATCCTGTACGGCTATCTGAAATCGTTCTACCATGGGCTGGCAGCGCCTGCTTCAAAGACCATTGTGAAGACCGGCGCCGTTGGCGCCACAGCCGCGGCACAGGCCGTGTTCCTTCCCGTTGCCGGTGTCTCGGTCGTGGCCGGCAGGACCGTCCAGTCCGTGGGGCTCACCTTCTACTATGTGGGTAAGACAGGCGTGAAGATCGTCTCGCCCACCGTGGAAAGCGGCCTGCTGAGCGGCCTCTCGCTCCTGTCCCTCAGCGCAGTGCCCGTGACCTACGGAGCAGGCGGGACCCTCGGCGCCATGAACCAGGTCGCCTTTACCGCGGCAGGGCCGGCCCTCGGGACCCTCGAGGCAACAGGCATGACAGCGGGCCATACGGCGGCGTACGTGGGCTTTGTGACCTATGACGGCGTGAAAGGCACCACCCGCGTCGTCATCAACCAAGCCAGGTCAGGCGTGGTCCTCGGGTATAATGCCTTGACGGCGATCCCGACCCATGCGCTCCTCGGCGTGAGCGACGCGGCCGTGTTCCTTGCCTGGGAAGGCCCCCGTCTCGCTATTGTCGCGGCGCAGGGCAAACTCAAGACCAGCGGCAGTTCCGGCAAAGAGCAGGACGCTTCGCTCGGTGACCTTCCGGTGGGGACCGTCGTTGACCTCAAGAAACTCGAGGATATGGAGAATATGAAGGTCGATGTCATCTCCACGGACACCACGGTGATACAAGAGGTCCTCGAAAAAATACCCTGCGATTTGAGAGAACAGAATGAATCCTGTGAAAAACAATAACAGAAAAATAGTTCCGATCCTTGCGTTCTTCCTGCTGATCGTTGCGGGCTGCGCATCGACGCAGGGCGACCCTCTGCGGAACACGAAGAAACTGGTTGCCGAAGGGCATGCCTCGCTCTACAAAAACGGCGCCTTCGAGGTACCGAACACGTCCATCCGTCTCATCCCCGCAGGGCCCGACACCTTTAAACTCGCAGGCGAACTGATGGGCATACGGGCCCAGGAGTCTTTCCAGCGTTCCATCAAGAATGCCGCGGACTCCGTCTACATTGTGTCCGAGGGCACCAAACTTACCTATCGGATGGCAACGGGCGTTCATAAAGAAACAGCGGCTGTTGCCGACCACATCAACCGGTTCTCCCGCACAAACAGTACGCTCCTCGTGTCCCGGTCCTCAGCGCTCGGTACAGCCATCATCGGCAAGTCCTGGGACATCTCCAAGAGCATGTACCAGAGCAAGGAACAAACAGGAGACGCCATTATCGGCGGCGCGGACAAAGCCGGGAAAGTGATCAGGGGGGTAGGGACCGAGTTGGGAAAGGACGTGGCGAAGCTATCCTTGGGTGTGGCAAAGGTAATTTCCTCGTCAGGAACTTCCCGGGCAAAGCAGACCTTCTCCTTTGCCGGGAAGTCCTTTGTGAAAGGGTACGCATTGGTTCCTTCCAGGATGAAAGTCCGGGGAAAGGCCATCGGAAAACGCATGAGTGAAGCGAACCCCGTTAATGCCATGAAGGAGGACAACAATTTACGAAAACAGTGGAGCCAGCACAGCCTGGATCTCCTGAGCGGCACGTTCCAGGATTATACAAAGAACGTATCCGGTTCCTTTGAAAAGGCAGGCAAGGAACTGGGCGGGAAGTACAAGACTACAGGGATCAGCCTGTCTATCTTGAAATCGATCCGCTGGCTGTTGAAAGGTATTCTCTGGGACGCCACGGTCAAGCCTGCTGCGAACATTACTGCTGCCTGCATCGGCTATATCGGTACGAACGTCGTGGTCTATCCCACCATGGTGGTGGTGCGGGAAGGCGTGGCCACGACAAAGCTCGCCCTTGAAGTGACCTGGGACACGGCAAAGACGGGATACGACATCGTCGCGCCGACAGGCGTCGCTGCTCTTGCAGGGGTGATCGGCCTCGTCGACTACACGGGCTCGCAGGCCTTGGCAGGCACGACTGTTGTGACAGGAGGCGCCCTCGGATACACCGAGGCAGGACTGAGCCAGATCGCAGGGGTCACCGTGCAAGGCGGGGGGTACGCAGCAGGCAAGGGCGCGCAGTATCTCGGCATTCCCCTTGCCAGCGCCGGCATCACCCTCACCGGCGGCACCTGCGGCACAGCCGTGGCCGCGGCAGGGGGCGCCACGGGCGGAACGTTGTTCGTCACCGGCGAGGCCGGGTCCGCCGCGACAAAGGTCTTCGGAAATGTCATTGCCGGAACCACCCTTGTTTCCGGGACCGCAATTTCCACTGCAGGCGGCGTGGGCTACGGCGTGTACGAACTGTCGAAGGCAGTGGTGGTGCCTGCGGGATACGAGCTGGCTGGCGGCGTTATCCTGAGCTACGAGACCCTGGCGCAGTTGTCCGCCCAGTCCATTCTTGCCGTATCCGACTGCACGTACATGGTGCTCTCCCTCGAAGGCCCGCGCTGGGTCCTCTACGCCGTTAAGGAGAAGGTCGACGATGGCGCTGATTTGCCGACAGGCGCTGTCGTGGACCTCGAAAAACTGCAGGATCAAGGCGAGGAGATCAAGTATCTCCCGGTGACGGACGTGGAGATGAGCAGGGTCGTGCATTCGGTGCATGAGAACCTGCCGGAGCAGAAGGATGGTGGGGAGGAATAGTATCTGGCCGCTTTTCCCAAGTGTTGCACTTCGCTATAGAACTGGCGGAGTCACAAAGTCGAGGACTAATGTGAAGAAAGATGAGAATAATGTGAATGATGTGGGTAATGGGAAAAGAACATCTCATCATTCCCCTGGTTCCCATAACTCCCGCCCCTCAAGTCCCCAGCCATCGATTTTGTCGTCGAGAGGCGATTACCAGACTCTTCTCTCTTACCAGAAGTCGGAGGCTATCTATGAAATAACCTATCGCTTCTGTAAGCGCCACCTCGCCAAAGGCGACCGGACGATTGATCAAATGGTGCAGGCCGCCCGATCAGGAAAGCAAAATATCATTGAGGGCAGCAAGGCCGCAATGACATCGAAAGAGTTCGAGATAAAACTGACGAATGTCGCGCGGGCAAGCCTGGAGGAACTGCTGGAGGATTATCGTGACTTTCTGCGCGTGCGCGATATGCAGATGTGGGACAAAAATTGCCGTGAAGCGCTCTATGTGCGAGAGTTGAGCAAGACGACTCCTTTGACGTTTGAAGTGTTCCGCGAATTCGTGGAAACCCGCTCCGCTGATGTCGTGGCGAACATCGCCATCTGCCTGATTCACCAGGCCAACTACCTGCTTGACCAGCAGCTCAAAGGGCTGGAAAAAGCGTTCCTCAAAGAAGGCGGCCTGCGGGAACGAATGACCCGTGCGCGTCTGCAGGCGCGGGACCAGCAGCGGAATGGGTGGGGGAAGGTATGAAGGGAAATAGTAGGTTGGGTATTACCTTTTTGCCTTCAAATCGTCCGTAACAAAGGAGAGCAATTGAGCAGAGAGAGCAATAACATCGTTCGCCATGCAACCTTCCTCGACAAGCTGACGGTAAATCAAAGCAGCGCGCCGTTTCAGGTGTTCTTGCAGTTCATCTGAACTAACGCCGGCCTCTTCGTTACAGAGTAACAGTTCTTCACATAGTGCAGTCGTCATTGAGAATCTCCTAACTATTTGCATTAAAGGTCAACGGTGCTGAACTAACAATTGAAATGCAAACACTATGCCGGACCATAAAAATATGGCATGTAGGCCATGTATCTACTTCAATTTACTATCAATATAAGAAGCGACCTGAAATTGTGCCGAATAATAGCCTTTATATATTATCAACAGAAGCAGTCATCTGTTGCAAACAAGACACATGAAGAATTCTTTTTGACTGCACTACAACTAAATGCCGACATGCGGCAACAGTCAAATTAATATCTTCTCATTGAGCAATAAGCAGATCGATTATTCCCCTTGCAAAGGAGCATTTCAACCATGTCCGCAGAACCGAACAAGATAATCTATTCCATGGTCCGGGTGGCCAAGTATTACGACAAAAAGCCCGTGCTGAAGAACATTTCGCTGGGCTACTACTACGGCGCCAAGATCGGCGTGATCGGCCTGAACGGCTCGGGCAAGTCGTCGCTCCTGCGCATCATGGCAGGCGTTGACAAGGAGTTCAACGGCGAGGCCGTCCTGTCGCCGGGATACACCGTAGGGTTCCTGGAGCAGGAGCCGAAGCTCGACGATAAGAAGACGGTGAAGCAGGTCGTGGAGGAAGGCGTGCAGGAGACCGTTGATCTTGTGAACGAATACAACAAGATCAACGAGAGCTTCGCGGAACCCATGACCGATGATGAGATGAACAAGCTCATCGCACGGCAGGGCGAGGTGCAGGAGAAGCTTGACCACGCTAACGCCTGGGACCTCGACAGCCGCCTCGAGATGGCCATGGATGCGCTGCGCTGCCCGCCGGGCGAAACCGAGGTGGCCAACCTGTCGGGCGGAGAGCGCCGCCGGGTCGCGCTGTGCCGGCTGTTGCTGTCGAACCCCGACATGCTGTTGCTCGACGAGCCGACC
>DMKB01000063.1 GCA_003454665.1 Nitrospiraceae bacterium
AAGAAAGGTGACGAAAGCATGCTGCCCAAAAAACAGTGAAGGAACAGAGTGCCGCTGAAAACACGGTACTTACCCACTCAGCAGGGAGAAGAACAAAAAATATTCCGTTGTACCGCCTTCGGCAGACCGCCCGGCGGCGCCGCGTTGTCAGCGCGATTGCGCGTCCGAGCGAGAGGGATGCCGTCTCGTTCACCAAATCCCGAGATGAGCCAAAATTTCGCATCCTTTGCAAAAGGAATATTTTTCAGCTATAGATACTCGTCATTCTCCCTCGAACTCCGTGAGCGCATAGACCGTGTACCCTTTGTCCGTCAATTTCTTTTTCCCACCCACATCAGGCAGGTCGACGATGAACGCCATCTCCGCTATGGTCCCGCCGAGCTTTTCGATAAGCGCTGCCGCGGCCAGTGCCGTGCCTCCCGTCGCGAGGAGGTCATCGATCAGAAGCACGCGCTCTCCCTTTTTCAGCGCGTCCTTGTGTATCTCGATCGAGTCCGTCCCGTATTCCAGCTGGTATTCCTGCGATTCAACATCTCCGGGAAGCTTGCCCCGCTTCCGTATGGGCACGAAGCCTCTCCCGAGGGTGTATGACAAGGCACCGCCGATAATGAATCCTCTCGACTCAATCCCGACGATAACATCAAAAGCATATTCATCCTGGATATAGCGCTGCGTCAGGTTGTCGATCACCAGCCGGAACCCGACGGGGTCCTTTATGAGCGTCGTGATGTCCCTGAACATGATGCCCTTTTTAGGGTAATCCTTGATGGTCCTGATCTTTGACTTTATGGTCACTTGCTCCCCCTCGCTTTCTTACGGTATTCGAATGCTTATTTTACCCCTGAAGCTGACCCTTCCCCGGGTCCGTCAACCACGAAGATGCCGAGGTGCCGGGTAAATAATGAACAAATCTCAAGCACCAAAAGTCAAATAAATTCCAAAAATATCGGCATCACGCTTCAAACGGTTTTGCATATTCGAATTTTATATTTGGATATTATTTGTGATTTGTTATTTCGAATTTGGAGTTTTCCCTATCTGCATTACAGTTTCGTAATTTTTATTTTCTCGATCTTCCTGCCGCCATGTTCGAGTATCTCGAATTTTAACTCCTTGTACCTGAGCTGCTCCCCTACCTTCGGCATTCTGCCGAACAGGCCGAACACGAACCCGCCGACCGTATTAAAATCCTCTGACTGAAGTTCGACGCCGAGCAAGTCGTTCACTTCGTCGAGGCCGGACTGGCCGGCAACAACGAAGTTTTTCTCGTCCATGATCTCTACTTCCTTCTCCTCCATGTCGAGCTCATCCTGGATACTGCCGACGATCTCTTCGACCAGATCTTCCGTCGTCACCAGGCCTGCGGTCCCGCCGTACTCGTCAATAACAATGGCGATTTGAAACTTTTCCCGCTGCATCTCCGACAAGAGTTCCGTTACGCGCTTGTTCTCGGGGATAAAGTACGCCGGCCTGATAAACCGGTGAACACCGTCGCCGCGCTTGATATCGCCAGAGGCCAGGTCGATCAGGATGTCCTTAACGTAGAGGATGCCGATAACGGTGTCCACCGTCTCTTCGATTACGGGGTAGCGTGAGTAGCCGTATTCAGAAACGACATCGAGCACCTCCTGCATGGTCGCGCCCTTCGGAATGCTCACGATCTCGGTTCTCGGCTTCATGGCCTCCGACGCGACGGTATCGCCGAACTCGAAGACCTTATGGAGAAGTTCCTTTTCATCCTCCTCAAGTGAGCCTTCTGCACCGCCGAGCGTAATCATGGCCTTGATGTCCTCTTCCGTCACGCCGGCCGTGTTGGACAACCCCCGGGACGATCCGGAACCGAACAGCAGATCGGCAACAGCCGTCATGACACGGGCCCCGGGTGAGATCAGCCGCGTGAAGAAGAGCAGTGGATACGCCACCATGAGCACCAGGCGGTCCGGATTCTTCAGGGCTATCCCCTTCGGTGCGAGCTTGGCAAAGAGCACGACCACGACCATCATCACGACGGCGGTTACGGCCACGGCGACCGTCACCAGCGAAAACAACTGCACGGCAATCACGGCAAAAATCGCCGACGCGAGCACAATGAGACCGTTTTCCGCCACGATAAGCGTTCCCTGGAGGCGTTCCCGATCCAGCGCGAGCCGAAGCGCAATCCCGGCTTTTGCATTTCCCTCCTCGGCAAGCTGATGCAGGCGCGCCTTGTTCGAGAACAGGATGGCCGTCTCAGCAGCGGCAAAAAATGCTGCCAGAAGAATGCTCACGCCGGCCGCGACGATGAAGGGCCATAATCCTGATATAGTGGAGATGTACTGTTCCATAATGGTGAACGAACCGCTACCGGGTGAACCTTCGGTACCTCCTCACGATATNNCACTGAACACGGTGCGGTACTCATGCCTTCTCTCCCGTCACCCTGATTACTTCATCGAAGGTCGTGACGCCATCGAGCATCTTCTTTACTGCAGATTCGCGCAGAACAACCATCCCATCGGCAATCGCTGCTTTCTTCACGGCATCGGTGTCGGTCTTTTCCTGCATCAATTCCCTGATCTTCTCGTTCACTTCCATGACCTCGTAAATACCCGTTCGCCCCGCGTATCCCGTCCCCCTGCACTGGGCGCAGCCTGCGCCGTAATTGACCTGGATCCTTCTTTGACCGTCTGCAGAAAGCCCCACGGCCTGGGCCTCTTCGGGGAGCAGCTCGTATGTCTTGACGCAGTGCCTGCATATCTTGCGCACAAGCCGTTGGGCCATAATGCCGACGAGAGCCGAGGAAATAAGATACGCCGGCACCCCGAG
>DMKB01000075.1 GCA_003454665.1 Nitrospiraceae bacterium
CCTCTTCGATGATCTTCTGGTTCCGGCGCTGGATCGTGCACTCGCGCTCATAGAGATGGACCACCGATCCGTGGTTATCCGCCACCACCTGCACCTCGATATGCCTGCCCCGCTCGATGTACTTCTCCACCAGGAGCGTGTCGTCGCCGAAGGCCTTCTTTGCCTCGGACCGGGCCTGTGCCAGGGCCTGGCCGAGGTCCTCTTTTCGCTCAACCTTTACCATGCCCTTGCCGCCCCCACCGGAGGCAGCCTTGATCATGATGGGAAAATCCACCTTCTCGTCCTTGATCCACCGGGCTATCTGCTTCACGTCGGTGACGCTACTGATACCGGGAATGGTGGGGACATTGGCCTTGAGGGCCAGTTCCTTGGCCTGGATCTTGTCTCCCATGGCCCTGATAACGGCCGGGGGAGGTCCGACCCAGATCAGGCCCGCGTCCTCCACCATCTGGGCGAAGCTCTCGTTCTCGGCCAGGAATCCCCAGCCCGGGTGAATGGCATTGGAACGGCTGAGTTCAGCCGCCTTGATCATGTTCTCCATATTAAGATAGGATTCGATGGGCGGCGCCTCGCCGATGTGGACGGCGGTGTCTGCCATGAAAACATGCTGCGCAAGGCGGTCCGGCGTGCTGTACACGGCCGTGGTCGGTATCTTCCGGTCCCGGCAGGTATGCATCACCCGCACCGCAGGAACGCCGCGGTTCGCGACCAGTAGCTTGTTGATCGTTTTTTCCATGATCGTGAGACTCCTTTCGACTGAACAGCAGGGGTAGTGAATGGATGATAGTCCGTCCGGGCACGTCCCCCTGATGCCTCCGCGCCGGGCGCACACGGAATGGCATGACGTCGGAAGACATATCCTACATAAATTCCACCATTTTTTCAAGTGGTAACTGCATTTCGGGGCAGTTCGAGGCAAAAAAAATCCCGGGGACAAGTTGCTTCACACTGCTGAATATTGTTAAAAATGACCCTCACCATAGCCGGCATCAGCTGCTGGAGGACAAATTGCCCGGAGTTCGCCTGGGGCACAATCCGTTTTAAAACATCGTCTCCAATACTTTCCTGTTTACTTTTGCCATTGATTTGTTACAATACCTCCTCATGATGACGATAAGACAATCCTCGGTAATTACGAGGCAATAGTTCTTATTCGATTGTGGCATACCGCATTGCGATATGCGCGGGCAGTTCTTGGAACGTGAACTTCTTGAGGAGATCATAGACGGGTTTATTGAAAGGATCTTCTCCCAATACACATGAAAATCTTAAAAAATCTCTTCGAAAGCAACAGAAAATGGGCGGAGAAAATAAAAAGGGCCGATCCGGACTTTTTTAACAAGCTCTCTCAACAACAGCGGCCCGAATATCTGTGGATCGGATGTTCTGACAGTCGTGTACCGGCAAACGAAATTGTCGACATGCTGCCCGGCGAAATATTCGTCCATCGCAACATCGCCAATGTGGTGATTCATACCGACCTCAACTGCCTTTCGGTCATCCAGTACGCCGTTGATGTTTTGAAGGTAAAGCATATTATTGTTTGCGGCCATTACGGTTGTGGCGGGGTCCAGGCCGCCATGGAGAATAAGGCGCATGGCCTCATAGACAACTGGCTCCAAAATATCAAGGATGTTTACCGTCACCATCAGCAAAAAATCGATGCCGTACAGAGTGAAACGGAACGATTTAATTTACTCTGTGAGTTGAACGTTATCGAGCAGGTGGCGAATGTTTGCCACACGACCATTGTCCAGAATGCGTGGCGATCAGGACAAAAACTGGCGGTCCACGGCTGGATATACAGTATCCACGACGGCATATTAAAGGATTTAAACGTGTGTAGTACAGGGATCGACGATATTTCTTCGATTCACCGGATCACCTAACGGAGCTGAGTAAATAATCTCCTGCCTCCCTGCATTTAAACTTTGCAATTTGCATTGAGGATGAACCCGTCTCCTGTCCATACCTTGTCCACCTCCTCTGTTTAGTTCACAACCGAACATCCATGATGAAAAAGCATATAAAGCTTAGCGGGCGACCCCGTTGTGCATAACTCCTCGCGAACTCCACCAATTGTGCATTATTATGCACCACCTTACGCATTGCGAAAAACAAAACTCTCACCTCGTATCATTTCTGTAACCTTAAAAAAATGGAGTCGTCTTATAAGTGTCTCATTCAAGCCTTTACGTTTCACGAGGTGGACATGCGATGTGCCAGAATGATGATGTCTGTCTGTAAAGCCTGATAAAAACCATAAAAAACAGGCACTCCAGAAATGAGCCAATGACATCGCTCAGACGGCAAGGATAATCGGTATTTCATTGCCAAGCATGACAAAGAAACATCAAACAACACGGTCTAAAATGAACCGTCGGTCCGGAATGAACCGGTCCAATAAAAACCGTTTCACAGCACCAACTCATACAGCTTTTAAAATCAACTGAATTACAAAGTATTTAATCTTATCTGTTTTGGCATTCTTCTTGCTCTATCGATACGTGTTGCTTAACGAACACTAATCTCCGTAATTCCGCATCTGCAACGAAAGGAACATAATCGCAACACAATCACCGTACTGAAAGGAGGATACTACTATGTTGAGAAGCGCTTTAGCAAGGACCGGTTTTTGGGGGATTGTAATCGTGATACTCGCGGGATTTCTGTCGATTCCCGCACATGCAGCAGCGGCACTGGATCCGGCAAAATTAACGACTGACCTGAACAATCTGGTGCTCCAGGGGAACGACCTGATTGCGGAGATGAGCAAGACAACGCTGACGGCGTTTACGATGGACAGCCAACTTTCTACGCTGGAAACCTCTACCGTGGCGTATCTGAATGACGTAGGCGCCGTGTATAAAGTCGTAGCTGGTGCGGTCGGCTCGAGTACGTTCAGCGTAACAAACGATATGCTCATCCCACTCCAAAACCTCGCAACGATTCAAGCTTCACTGGGGTCCGGACTGCTCGGACTCTCGAATGAAATTGCAGCCCTTTCTCCAAGCACCAGTCTCGCCGTACTCGAAAGTTCCTTCGCGACCATGTTGAGGCTGTCCGACGATATCGGCGTGATGGCAGACCGCATCCTCGAGATGGCCGACAAGATTCTGATCATGGCCGATAATATCGGCATCATGGCCGACAGAATCCTTGCCACGCAGGTGATCCAGAGCGACAACCTGAAGGTCCTCGTCGATGCGGTGCTGCAGACCCAGCAGAATACGATTCTGCTTATCGCGACACTCCAGGGCTGAGTCAATGCGAAATAATGGAAAATATACCAAACCCGCACTCAAAAAAGGAGGATGACCATGAGACGGAATACCTTTGTGTTTGCCATTGCTTTTGTTGTGCTCGGCATGTGTATGCCGCTGCCTTCGTCGGCAGGCGATCTTGATGCAGGAGAAACCACACACCTGATTTTCATGCGGGAGGAAGAAAAACTCGCCCGGGATGTCTACCTGACCCTTGCCACATTGTATCCGGACGAACCGTCTTTTTCCACGATCGCCGAGGGGTCAGAGCAGACCCATACGGATACGGTCCGCGATATGCTCGAAAAATACGGGATTCCCGACCCGAACCCGGACGCGAATATCCTGCCGGACAGCATCGGCGTCTTTACCGGGGCTGATTACGGCTGGTACTTTACGGAAAAATATGGTGCCCTTGTGGAGCGTGGCACAATCGGTGTTCTCGACGCACTGCATGTCGGGGCCTTTATCGAGGAACTGGACATGCTTGATATTGTCGGCTGCCCCAAAGTGATCGTGGAGACCGACAACGGCATCGGCGAGGGACAGTGCGGACTGGAATACACCGACGAATCTGAGCTGCAGACGATGTACACCCATCTGCTGGACGGGTCCAAGGACCATCTGCGCGCATATGTGAAAAACATCGAGACTATCATCGGGGAAGGAAATTATGTGGCCCAGGTGTTGACCCAGGAACAGGTGGACGACATTCTCGGCCGCTAAGGCAGGAAACCGAACTCCACACATGCACGGGGCAGTTGCTAAAAGGCGCTGCCTCGTGTATCAACCGCCGACCGGCACCGGTCAGTCGAGAAAAACGTCCTTCATTCCGGTCATCATCAGGCCATACCCCGCGCCTCCCATCCACTGCCCGGACCATTTTCACCTTGACGCGTATTCCAAGGAAATGGTATAGTTAACTATGCCGGAGCAGCGACGAAGGAACCTGTCGAAGGCCATCTATGAAATAGGCAAATTCGTGTTTTCCGGCATTGTTATCGGCTTTATCCTGAAGTTTAAAGACATAAGCGGAAAAGACCTTCTGCTTATCGCGTTCTGCGGGACCATGCTGACGGTAATACTGTTTACCATCGCATACCTGGTGGACGCGGAGGAGTAGCGATGTACGAATACCTTGCCATACTCGTTCTGTTCGGTATCCCTGCACTGGCGGCAATTGTCGCGGGAATATATTTCCGCCATGAAGACCAGAAGAAGCAATCAAAGCACGCTTGAAAAGCATACCCAAAAATACATCCCTGATGCTCCTGTGGCTTGCCGGAGGCATTCTCTCCTGGGCGCTCTCCATGCTATTGTTCTCCTATCTTCTCTCTCCCTTCGCTCCCCCGGCATATGATTTCTTTCAAGAAACATTTTCATCGACGGTAATCGTCAAGATTGCCCTTTTTGCCCTTCTCCAGGCCCCCTATTACGGAATCTCTTTTTTGTCCGTCATCATCTTATCGTCGGTGACGGGAATACAAAAAACATGGCTCCTCGCCTTTATCATCGGCGCTACCGCTTATACGATTTACATCAGCGTGGCCGGCATACTATTTTATTCGGACTACTATGATACGCTGCCATCCTGGGTTTTGCACGAATGGCTCCAATCCATGATCTCATCGCTCGTTATTATACCCCTCCTGGTCTGGGCCGGAGCGCGTGTCGGCATTTTGATTAAGCAGAAAAAGACCTCCAGCGATAGTTCAGCAGAGAGTACCTCTGTCTAGAAATATGCATATGCGTCATGCAAGGCGGAGAGCGGCTGTTAGCGAGGTGTGGTGATCAGATGGCGGGAAAACACATTCCGATGACGTAGCAGGCATGCTACTGCGGCTCCTATCTGGCAACGCTTTTTTCAAGGGCATCCCTGGCGGCAACGGACATCTTGCCCACATCTTCCAGGTATGGCCCCTTGAAAAATGTCACTTTCTCCATGGTGCCAGGTCTCTTACCTGAACTCACTACAAGGCTTGCGTTAATGACCCCTTCATCCTTCCCGTCATCGCCGGCGGCAGTCCCATCCCCGACGAGTTGAACACTCCCGGCCCTGTTCCCTGTTTCGCTGAACACCATGAAAAGCTTGCCGTTGTTGATCACCTTTTTCTGCAGTTTGTACACGGGACTCTTACCATCGCGTCCGGCGCTCACGAGCAATGACGGTCCGCGGTCCCGTATCTCCATGCGGAATACATGCGATTTGTCATCGCTCACCGCCTCCCACGTACCGATCAAGGTCTTTTCGGTGATCGGACCCGTAGGCGACTGTGCAACAGCGTTTGCTTGGATCATAAGAAAGGGGATGATGACTAGAATTTTTTTGACGTGCATGAGATCCTCTCGCGGCAAAAGAACGCCTGTCTAGATTATAGAAAAAGTGTAGAAGGTTTAGCCAACGTTGTCAACGGCTAGTTCGCGAAAATAAATCGAAGCGATCCACAGGAACCGGAAGTGCGTCCTATACTTTGTCCACGGCCTTCTGGCCGAAGATCCCGTTAGGACGCAGGATAAGCGTGATGATGAGAACGAGAAAGGCAAAGGCGTCCTTATACACACTCGAGACGTAGCTTGCGCCGAAGTTTTCGATCAGTCCGATGATGAACCCGCCCAGCATCGCCCCGGGAATGCTGCCGATCCCGCCGAGCACAGCAGCCGTGAAGGCCTTCAGACCAATGGTATATCCCATGAAGAAATGGACCACCCCGTAATAGAGGGTGACCATGACCCCTGCCACCGCGGCAAGCGCGGACCCGATCATAAAGGTGACGGAGATGACCTTGTTGATGTTGATCCCCACGAGTCCCGCCATAACCCGGTCCTGCGATGTGGCGCGCATGGCCTTGCCCATTTTCGTGCTCGTGATAAAGAGCTGCAGCAGGATCATAAGCAAAATGGAAGCACTCAGGATAAATATCTCCACGGGGGAAACCTTCGCGCCAAAGAGAGAAAACCCTTCGAAAGCAATAATGGGCGGCAGAAACCGGTACTGCTTGCCCTGCATGATCATGATTATATTCTGGAGTATAATCGACATACCAACGGCGCTGATGAGCGGTGCGAGTCTCGATGCCTGGCGAAGGGGCTTGTAGGCAACGCGTTCGACCGTGGCGCCGTAGGCAGCGCTGAAGAGCATGGAGATAGTAAGGGTTATAAAGATCGTGAGGGCAAGACTGTATGCAGGCAGTCCCACTGCCGTGAGCATCCCGAGAACAATAATGCCGACATAGGCCCCGAGCATGTAAATTTCACCGTGGGCAAAGTTAATGAGCTGCAGGATCCCGTATACCATGGTATAGCCCAGGGCAATGAGGGCGTACACCGCTCCCAGCGCCAGACCGTTTATGAGCTGTTGGGTAAACATAATCGTATATCAGCTGCTGCTGGACAGGGGCACAGACAAATATTCAGAATGATGTCAATCAATACCAGCCTTTTTTTCTGGGTAAATCAGCATTCACGAGTGGCCGCTTCTGTTTCTAGGCCATCCGTGGTAAAAATATATTACCGTATCTGCACATATTTTCCGTCTTTCACCTTCCAGAGCACGTATGGCGCTCTCGTTACATCACCTCGCGTGTCAAAGGATATGGTGCCCAGGGCCCCCCGGAACGGTGTTTTTGAAATATAGAAGGCGAGCTGTGCCCCGTCGGTCGTCCGGGTCCGCTGAATGGCCGTCAGGAGGATATTCGTCGCATCGTAAGCATAGATGGAATACGGACCGGGATCGCCGTATTTAGCCCGGTATTTTTCCAGAAATGTCCGTGCCGTCGGTATCCTGGCCGGATCCCTGCCGAAGGTTATGAACGTACCCTCAGCCGCGCTCCCGGCGATGTTTATGAAGGTAGGATCATACACTCCGTCCCCGGTTATCATGGGGACCGTGAGTCCGATCTCCTTCGCCTGTCGCACAAGCCTGCCGGCCTCGGGGTATATTCCCCCAAAGAAATACAGATCCGGCCTCTTGTTTTTGATGGCAGTCAGCACGGCCTTGTAGTCGGCATCGCGCTGCACAATACCGCCATAGTACACGACCTCGATCTTGTTGCTCAGCGCTTTTTTAAAGTACTCCGCAAGCCCCTGCCCGTATGCGGATTTGTCGTGAATAATGGCTATTTTTTCCGGCCGGAGTTTTCTCGAAACAAAGGCGGCGGCAACGCGGCCCTGCTGATCGTCGGTGCCGCATACCCGAAACACGTTTTTGAATTTCTGTCGGGTGAGCTTTGGATTCGTGGTGGCCGGCGTGATCATGACAACGCCGGCGTCATGATAGTACTTGGAAGCGGGTATGGAACAGCTTGAGTTCCAATGCCCGATGACGCCCACGACCCCCTTATTGATAAATTTGTTGGCCAATGATACCGCCTGCTTGGGATCTGCCGCATCGTCTCCGGAGAGGAGAGCGATCTTTTTTCCAAGCACCCCCCCCTTTGCGTTCCATTCGGCAACAGCAAGCTCAACGGAGTTTTTCAGGTCCGCGCCCATTTTGCTCTGATCACCGGTCATGGGACCGGCGGCTCCGATTTTGATGACGTTTTTGTCTTCTTCTGCACAGCCTGACAGAATAGCCAGAATGGACACCGACAGCATAAGGTTAAGGATTTTTTTCATGGTTTCTCCCCTTGCGACTGAATGCGTATTGTCAAAGCGTAACCACAGATGGCCTAGAGACAGAAGCGGCCACTTGGGACACAGAGGTAATAACTAATTTCAAAGTTCAAAATCCAAATGTCAAATAAATATTAAATGACAATAAATCCAAAGTTGGCATTTTCCATCGAGGTCGCCGAGGGCCTAGAGAAAAATATTTTAAGGATTAACTCTGTGTACTCTGTGCACTCTGTGGCAAATTTATTTTTTGATATTCATTTGGACTTCCACACCCCGTCGCCCATTCACCGT
>DMKB01000309.1 GCA_003454665.1 Nitrospiraceae bacterium
ATTCTTATCATCATGTTGAAACTCGTGAATAACCGGGAGGTCATGGGAGACTATGTTAATTCGAAAATGATGAACGTTGTTACGTGGATCACGATCGGTGTACTCATCGTGTTGACGGTCATGCTGCTGGCGACGAGTATCTTTTACCGATACTGAATCATGGTTCCGTGTTTGCTTCCGATTATCGGTCTGGCTTTGGAGTGGGCAATACGATTTCTTCTTTTCTAATAGTATCAACAGAGACAGCCAGAATATCGTAGGGACGAGAGGAAGACGCATCGGACTCCAGGAAACCACGGACGGCATGGTGATTCAATGAACAGACAAAGGCCCTGATTGCCGCGCCTTCCTTCACTACCAGTATTTTTTTGGGGCTCTGCTGACGCCTTCCCTTGTCGGATGCTTCGTTATCAGGATCCTCTCCATCCTGCATGTACGCGCAGAGCTGGTTTTGCAAGTCCTTGTCCAGCGTCGTCGTTATCGTGATTCCCCTGCGGTAGAGTTCGTGCTGTTCATAGAAAGAAAGGAGAATCCGTACGAGGACCTTTTGATAACAAGGCAGTCCATCGGTCCCGGAAGGGGCAGAGAGATCGAAGCGTGCCGAAGGACCCTTCCGCAGGGCAAGGGGAGCATTCATTGCCGCCACGAATTCATCTTCCGTAAGCACCTTTGACTGAACCATGTTGAAGAGGATCATTTCCTGCCGCGCCTTTATCTTCTCGAAGCGGGTGAAGGGATTCAGCCTCCGGGGATTGGGTAACATACCTGCGAGAAGGGCAGCCTCAGGGACGGTCAGCTCCGACGCATGCTTATCAAAATAGAACCTGCTCGCCGCTTCGATGCCGTAGAGATTCTCGCCCCACTGGACTTCATTTACGTAGATCTCGAGGATTCTGCGCTTGGTGAGCTTCCGTTCCGCCCTTCCGGCAAGGATGTATTCGCGCAGCTTGCGTGCCAGCGTCTTATCTTTGGAAAGGAATACATTCTTGATCATTTGCTGCGTGATGGTGCTTCCCCCGCGGGCAAACCGCTTTTTTTTCACGTCGTGGACCAGGGCATTCCATGTGGCCCGGTAATTGACGCCGTTATGCTCGAAGAACGTATCGTCCTCTGCTATCACCACTGCGTCGATGACGGTAAAAGGAAGTTCCGTAATGGGGATGCGGAGGATATGCTCTCCGTACTGCGTCAGAATATTGCCGTCCTTATCCAGAACTTTTGCAGAAGCAGGAGGACGATAATGTTCAAGCAAAGAGACGTCCGGTAGGTTTGAGATGGTGACAATAAACCAGAGAACAGCGAACAGCGCGAAAAGCACAGCAGCGCTGATCCCGGCATATAAGAGTTGCTTCTTCAAGGTAACGGTCTGCAGCATGTTGTCCCTCTGTATGTGCGGGCCTGCCTTTCCCTGCACAGGAAAGATGGATAGGCCAGCGGCTCAAGAACAGGGGCGTATTATACTGCGCCCTCAAGGCGGGGGCAAGCAGGTATTTTAGCATATGGTATCAGGCGCTCTGTCCCGTTCTTTTCAAGGTCCTTGCCTTTTCAGCGAATTTATAGTAGTTTCTTCGAACAGTTTGTTGCCAGTATTCATTAAGTGCAAAGAATAAAATCCAGGTCCAATGAGGTTCTGATGTCGACACTGATGAAATCTAAGGTCCGCGCTAAAAATCGACAAAAACGCCGCGTGCGAGTCGACCTCGCTTCGATACGGTCTGTTGATCACGACTGTGGGGGCTGCGCGACTACTGAAAAGAGCTGCTGTGCTCGGTACGAGGTCTGCGTTACTGCCGCGGAGCTCAACAGGATCATACTGCTCTTGCCCGAGGTGGTCAAGCTCTGTCCGCATCTCGGAACTGACGAAGGCTACGATAACGTCTTTGAGGAAGTGGGGCAGGGACTCTTCGCGCTGGATACGACTGAAGACGGGCTCTGCACGTTCACCTTTGTGTTGGACCACAAAATCCGCTGTTCCTTGCATACCGTCGGGACGGCTCTCGGATTGCCCCTCAATAAAGTGAAACCGAAAGCGTGTCTCCTCTGGCCGTTGAGTTTTTCAGAGGGCGATGAAGTGCTGTCAGTTGTTGATGATGCGCTTTCTTTTCCGTGTAATTCCCGGAGACGAAATCAACCACGTCAACTTTGCTCAGCCTTCCTTGCATCGATGGAGCTTGTCTACGGCGAGGGATTCGGGACTGCATTGGATAGAAAAGCCGGCAAAGGATCTCTGCGTACGACGCTGATCCGTTGCCGCTGACCCTCCGGCTTCAACGGGGCTTCCTGGATTCAAACATGATAATTGTTGCTGACGAACTCAGCAAATCGCTCGTCGATGATCCGGATGAAGAAGGTACTTACATTTCGGCCTATACGATTGAGGAGGCATAGGCCGTCTTCTCTCTCGACCTGACCAGGGAATGAAATTTTATCTTTCCCGCTTTTCACAATGACTTCCACCGGCTCTCCAACTTGCAGCTGCAGCACGGCGCCTCCAACCTTCATGCCACCCAGGGAAAGATCGATCGTGTAGACCTGTTTCGTTTCCGTTCCGGTCTTGATTTCCACGGTGAGTTCTCGTTTCGCTCTTCCCCTTCTTCTTTTATTCACCTGTGTAACCATGCGCTCTCCTCCTCAGAGAATAGCTGTTTACTGCAATTGTATGTCCTCCTCGTTATCACAGATAAAGTGCACGCCATGAAGTATTATAGCATAATTCCGAACATCGCGAGGGCTAGGAGCAGGAGATAGGAGACAGTAGTCAGTAGTCAGG
>DMKB01000160.1 GCA_003454665.1 Nitrospiraceae bacterium
CGGCCTTTGTGGTTGCCGGGGCTGGTGTTACCGTGGCAAAGCACGGCAACCGCTCGGTTTCGAGCAAGAGCGGGAGCGCCGATGTGCTGCAGGCCCTCGGCGTGAATCTCGAAATCCCTTCCCAACGCGTGGAGGAATGCCTGAAGGAAGTCGGCATAGGTTTTTTATTCGCCCCCATGATGCATCAGGCCATGAAGTATGCCATCGGTCCGAGAAAGGAGATCGGTATCCGTACGATTTTCAACGTCCTGGGCCCGCTCACGAACCCCGCAGGAGTCAAGTCCCAGATCATGGGTGTGTATTCGGCGGACCTTACCGGGATCCTGGCCAACGCCCTCGGGCATCTCGGCACGGAACGCGCTTTTGTCGTCCACGGCATGGACGGACTTGACGAGATCTCAATTATGGACAAGACGAAGGTTTCTGAATTAGCCAAGGGGAAGGTAAAGGATTATTTCATCCATCCTTCCGATTTTGGCCTTCAGACGGCGAAGCGGGAGGACGTCCGCGGAGGAGATGCGGCGGAAAATGCCGCGATAACAACAGAATGTCTCAAGGGGCAGAAGGGCCCGCGGCGTGACATTGTGCTTCTGAACGCTGCGGCCGGGATCGTGGCTTCCGGCAAAGCAAAGGATTTTCCGGAGGGGATCTCGCTGGCTGCTGAATCCATCGATTCAGGGGCCGCATTCGACAAGCTGGACAGACTGAAATCATTCACGAACAAAACATAGGGTCATGGGTCAAGGGGCCAGGGTCAAAAGATGAAATGTGCCACCAAGGCACTAAGACTCGAAGCAAGAATTTGGGATTCTTGGTGCCTTGGTGTCTTCGTGGCAGAAATAGGTTATATGATTTTAGACGATATTATTGCCGATAAAAAGAAAGAGCTGGCAGGGACAAAACAGGAGAAATCCTTCGCAGACGTGAAGTCGGCTGCGGCGGACAGTGAGCCGACACGGGGTTTTGAAACAGCGCTCGCCGACGGTGGTGAGATCCGGCTTATTGCCGAGGTGAAAAAGGCATCGCCGTCGAAGGGCGTGATCCGGGAGGATTTTGACCCCGTCAGGATAGCGAAGGCGTACGACGAGGCCGGAGCTGCCTGCATATCGGTACTCACGGAAAAGAAGTATTTTCAGGGAAGCCTGGACTACCTTGCGAAGATACGGCGCGCTGTGGGGCTGCCGATCCTGCGAAAGGATTTTATCATCGACGAGTACCAGGTTTTCGAGGCCCGCTCCGCCGGGGCTGATGCGCTCTTGCTGATCGCCGCCTGTCTCGACAGGAGCCAGATGGAAGATTATCTCGGTACAGCGCAGAGCATCGGGCTCAATGCACTCGTGGAAGTGCATACCGCCCGGGACCTGGACAAGGCGCTGTCTATCGGCGCCACCCTGGTTGGCGTGAACAACAGGAATCTCAATACCTTCGGCGTGGATCTGCAGACCACGATCGATATGATGAAAGATATTCCCCGTGACCGCACGGTGGTGAGTGAAAGCGGAATTGCGACCCGCGCCCAGGTACAGATGCTGCAGGAGGCCGGGGTGGCCGCCATTCTTGTCGGCGAGAGTCTGATGCGCGAGGAGGATCCGGGGAAAAAGGTGAAAGAACTCTTGGGGAGAGCACTAAATTCCAAATGACAAAGTTTAAAGTACAAATGAATTTCAGGCTCATTCCGGATTTGGGTGCGCTGGAAACGGGGCTGGATTTCGTAACGGCGGCATCCCCTTGTTCTGCCGCGCAAACGCGTCGAGGGCAACGTGATTTTCCCGATAGTTGAGCTGTTTCCGCTGCGATGTGTCGCTCAACGACGGCAATCACTCGGGGTCCCCGTCGTTTTTGTGCCAAGACCCGTAAAGAGCTGAATTTCAAAAAACCAATACTTTAAAGGAAAGACCGTTTCGGCATTTGGTCATTTGGCATTTATTTGATATTTGGATTTTGACATTTGAACTTTTTGGAGCACGGTATGATCAGAATAAAAATTTGCGGGATAACGAATCTGGACGACGCCATGGCAGCGGCCGAGCTCGGGGCGGACGCACTGGGCTTCAACTTCTACCCTGAAAGCCCGCGCTTCATAGCACCGGAGAAGGCGGCGGAGATTATCTACCAGCTTCCGCCGTTCATCCTGACGGTCGGCATATTCGTGAATGAGCCGGAAGAAAAGGTGCGCGAAATTCACGAAAGAACGGGTATCCAGGTCTTTCAGTTCCACGGGGACGAAAGTCCGGAGTTCTGCGAACGCTTCGAACGGCGGGTGATCAAGGTGTTTCGCGTTAAGGACAAAGAGAGCCTTCACAGCATCATGCATTACAAGGCGAGCGCCTTCCTGCTGGACAGTCATAAAGACGGTCTGCTCGGCGGCACCGGTGTTCCCTTCGACTGGGACCTGGCACAAGACGCCGCCCGGTACCGGCGGGTGATTCTTGCCGGCGGGCTGACGCCGGAGAATGTCGGAGAGGCGATCAGGCGGGTAAAACCCTACGGTGTGGACGTGGCCGGAGGCGTTGAAAAGGAAAAGGGAATCAAGGACGATGGAAAGATAAAAAAATTCATTGCCGAAGTCCGGAAGGCGAGGCGGGCATGATCATACCGGATAAAAAAGGGCATTTCGGGGCCTACGGAGGGAAGTTTGTTCCCGAAACGCTCATGCCCGCCCTCTCGGAGCTCGAGAAAGCCTATCTGGCGATACGACGCGACAAGGAATTCCAGGACGAGCTTGCCTATTACTTCCGCGAGTTCATCGGCCGGCCGACGCCGCTCTACTTTGCGCGGCGGCTTACGGAGCACATCGGGGGGGCGAAGATCTATCTCAAGCGCGAAGACCTCTGCCATACCGGCGCCCATAAGATCAACAACTCTCTTGCCCAGGTGCTCCTTGCCAGGCGGATGGGCAAGACCAGGGTCGTCGCCGAAACCGGCGCGGGCCAGCACGGCGTGGCCACGGCAACTGCGGCAGCCATGTTCGGCCTTGACTGCGAGGTCTATATGGGCACCGACGATGTCGTCCGGCAGTCGCTCAACGTCTTTCGTATGAAGCTTCTCGGGTCCATCGTACGGCCCGTTGACATCGGCAGCAAGACGCTCAAGGACGCGATCAACGAGGCCCTGCGCGACTGGACCACGAACGTCGGGAGCACACACTATGTTATGGGTACGGTCTTCGGACCGCACCCCTACCCCATGATGGTCCGTGATTTTCAGTCCGTTATCGGCCGTGAGGCCAGAAAGCAGATCATGAAACTTGCGGGACGGCTGCCCGACGCCCTCGTGGCCTGCGTGGGCGGCGGCTCGAACGCCATGGGACTGTTTTATGAATTTCTCAGGGACCCATTAGTGTCCATGCATGGCATCGAGGCGGGCGGTCTGGGAATCGAGAAGGGAAAACACGCGGCACGGTTTGCCGGAGGGTCCCTCGGTGTGCTCCAGGGTTCCAAAACCTACGTTCTCCAGGATGCCGAGGGCCAGATCGAGCTTACCCATTCCGTATCCGCAGGATTGGACTACGCCGCGGTAGGGCCGGAGCATGCCTACTACCACGACGAGGGCCGCATTGAATATACCTACGCCATGGACGATGAGGCCATGGAGGCCTTTGACCTCCTGTCACGCCTCGAGGGCATCATCCCTGCCCTCGAAAGCGCCCATGCCGTTGCGTACTGCCTGAAGCTTGCGCCCAGGCTCGGCAGGGACAAGAATATTATCGTGAACCTCTCCGGCCGGGGCGATAAGGACGTGATGCAGGTGGCGAAGATCAAGGGAGTGGAATTATAGAGAAGAGAAATCCAAATTTCAAAGCTACAAATCCTAAATAATACCCAATGTCAAAATTCGAAAGCATGCAGTGTCTTGAATTTGGACACTTTGAGATTGAAATTTATTTGTGATTTCGCTATTTGAGATTTGGAATTTCAAGAGGATCTATGTCCCGAATAAAGAACACATTCAGAAAACTCAAGAAAAAAGGCGAGAAGGCCCTCATCCCTTATATTATGGCCGGAGACCCTGATCTTGCCACTACCAAAGCCCTCATTCTTGAGATGGAAAAGGCGGGCTGTGATATAATGGAACTTGGGGCGCCTTTCTCCGACCCGCTGGCCGATGGACCGACCATCCAGAAGGCCGACCTCAGGGCCCTCAAAAACGGAACGAGCCTCTCCGACGTCCTCGGCCTGGTGGCCGATGTCCGGAAAGAGAGTGCGATACCGCTTGTCCTCATGACCTACTACAACCTGATCTTCAACTATGGAGAGGAGCGGTTCGTAAGCGATGCTCATGCAGCGGGTCTCGACGGGCTGATCCTGCCCGATCTTCCCCCTGAGGAGGCCGGGGTGCTGATCCCGGCGGCAAAAGAGGCCGGGCTTGATACGATATTCCTGATCGCTCCGACGAGCACGGACGAGCGTATCCGGCTTGTCAGCAGGCTGTCTCAGGGATTCATCTACTACGTGTCCCTGACCGGTGTGACGGGATCGGCTTTCGGGTCCCAAAGCAGTATCGAGGATGCAGTGCGGAAAATACGGGCAGTCTCCGATAAGCCTGTTTCGGTCGGTTTCGGCATCTCTACCCCCGAGCAGGCGGCAGAGGTCGCCGGCATGGGAGCGGACGGGGTGATTGTCGGCAGCGCCCTCGTAAAGGTGATGGAGGAGCATCTCGGATCCCCGGAACTCATTCCCCGGGCTGCCGGGTTTGTGAAAGCGCTGAAGCAGGGGCTGCGTGGAGCAGGGCGCTCGGAATCAGCGCGGTGATGGCGTGTTCACTAGTCAAAGAGGTGCTTGTTGACAACCGTTCGGACTAAAACCACGGCGCCGATCAAAAAAACACGTGCCCGGAAACAAGCGGGTAATTCCTCTGCCATGGGAGTGCCCCTTCCCGCCGAGGCGAAGGCCTTCACAAATCTTGTTCTCCTCCAAAAAACCAAGCAGGAACTCCTCCAGGCAAAGCAGATCGGCCCTGAGGAGCTTGATGCCTTTCTTGCCGATTATCTCAAGGTCATTCTCAGCATGACCGGAGCAGGGGCGGGTTCCATCCTTTTGCTCGAAGGGGACGATCTGGTATTCCATGCGAGCATCGGTCCGGGTTCCCATCGGCTGATCGGGCGGCGCATGCCTGCCGGAGAAGGCATCGCGGGATGGGTCGCCCGAAGCGGCACAACCTGTGTGAGCGCCGATGTTTCGACAGACCCCCGCTGGAGCGGAAAAATCAGCGCTGAACTCCATTTCAAAACCAAAAACATTATGGCTGTCCCTCTCCGCGGCACCGATAAGGTCATCGGTGTCATCGAGATTATTAACAAATCAGAAGGAAGACGGTTCCGTAAAGATGACCAGGCATTGCTCGAATCGCTGGCCGGCCAGCTCGCCCTGGACGTAGCCTACGCCCGCCTTCTTGCAGGGAGCCAGAAAGAGGCCGGCCGCAGGATCATGCAGATGCAGCTTGCCAATGTGCTGAACTCCACGCTTGACCAGCGTGAAGTCCGGAACAGGGCCATGGAGTCTGCCACGAGCCTTATGGACGCTGAAGTGGGATCCCTCCTGCTCGTTGACGAGAAGACAAACGACCTGTTCTTTGAAGTTGCTCTGGGCGAACAGGGGAAGCGGCTCAAGGAAATCCGGCTGAAGATGGGCGAAGGCATCGCCGGGTGGGTGGCGGCAAACGACAAGCCGGCGCTCATAAACGACGTGGAGAATGATCCGCGCCATTTCAAGAAGGCCAGGGCGATTACGCAGTTCGTGACCCGAAACATGGTCTGCGTGCCCGTTCGCTCGCGAGGCACGGTAATCGGCGTACTCCAGGCCATCAACAAAAAGGGTGGCGGGCTTTTTACC
>DMKB01000202.1:0-20808 GCA_003454665.1 Nitrospiraceae bacterium
GCCTGCCCATTATTCGCCCTCAGGAGTGTTTCCGCCCTTTGTTCGCCGAATCGCTTCACCCAACGCCGAACAAGCCACTCCGGATGGGAGGTGAGAATGGATAATCGTTCTCCCGGATCACCGGTGTCCGGGTAGGCAAAGGTGTCGCGGCTTCTTTGTACGTTACGGAGCAGGCCATTCACGTACCCCTGCTTTCCGCCGAGGCGCTTGGCCAGTTCCGTTGAGGTATTCACGGCAGCGTGTGCAGGGACTTTGTCCAGAAACAGGATTTGATACACGCCGAGGCGCAGGATGTTCCTCGTCCAGGGGTCGGTTTTTTTCACCGGCCGCTCAGAAAGACGGTTCAAAACCCAGTCGAGCAATGCCCTGTTCCTGAGGGTCCCGTAAACGAGCTCCAGGATAAATGCATTGTCAAGGGCATTGAACTCCGGGCGTGACTGTTCGAGGAGCACGCCGGCGAAGACACCGTCCTCGGTACGGCGGAGTATCTCGAGCGCTTTTTCTCTGGCCTTATCTGCTTGTCCCACGGGGTTTTTGACAGCCCTTCGAGAGATAGGAAAGGGCTTCCGAGACTTTGGCGATATCCACGCTCGTGTTGAAACACGGCCCGTGCGGGCGGTCGTTCAGAATCCCGATTACCGGAAGCGGGTAGGCGTCCTGGATGCCGCTGGTCAGATCCCGCTCGCACGCGACGGCAATGATCGCCTCGGGCCTGGCCTCCGCCACCCTCCGCCGCGCGAGGGTGCCGCCGGTTGCCACAGACAGGTGCACCCCGTACTGTTGGGCCAGTTCGACGAGGTCCTTGATCCTGCACTTGCCGCAGGCCTGGCACTTGTATACGTCGCTGGTGATCTTAATGGCACAGTCGTTGAACTGGAGACAGTGCGGCATGAGCAGGAGGATGCGTTTTGAACGGACCCCATTGCATTTGGCGCGTATGAGGAGGTTGTTTACCTCAACGAAAGATTGCTGAATCTTCGCTTTCGAAATGCCGAGGATCTTGCCGACGACGACCATGATGGGAAAGAGCACCTCGATTACGATACCCCTGAGCCGGTGAGACCAGAATATCTCCCGGCCCCGGATGAGTGTGAGAATCAGGAGGGCGACACCGAAGATGAGAAATCCGACAACGGCGCCCATGGTGATGCAGACAACCCTTGGTGCCAGGGGGTGAATATTTTTGAGCCCGATGTACGGGATCAGGTAGAGCCCCACGGTGACGGCCGTGATCAAAAAGACGGTAAAGACGATAAGGCCTATGAATATTCTCTTTTTCGGTTCGTCGGTCATCGCCTTTGGAAACCCTCATTTCGCATTTCTCTATTCCCCATAAACTCACCATGCCAAATCGACAGAAAAAAACAGATACCTTTTTCGCCCTGGAGAGGCATTGAGGACTGAGACGTTCGTTTGTTGTGCTTACCTTGTGTTTTGAAAGCGTTTTCCTGCGAGTGTCTTATGACCGCGCAAGAAATCGGCTGCGGCCATGGGCTTCTTCCCTGCCGGCTGGATCCGCAGAATGCGAACCGTTCCCTCTCCGGCGCCTGCGTCGAGGACATCTTTTTCTTTCAGAGAGATCAATCCGGGTTCTCCGTTGCCGGGCAGAGCCTCCGCTTCGAGTATCTTGATCACGTTCCCGTCCAGGAAAGTATATGCGCCCGGCCAGGGGGTGAGGCCCCGGACACGGTTATGAATCTCCAGAGCTGAACTGCTCCAGTCGATGAGGCCGTCAGTTTTTTTAAGGAGCGGCGCAACGGTCGCCTTGGAATCGTCCTGGGATAGGGGCGCGATCTTCCCCGCCGTAATGAGCGGCAGGGCGGCCGTGATAAGACGTGCACCAAGAGCGGAGAGCTTTTGCGAAAGGGTTCCCGCCGTGTCCCCGGGCTCGATCGGTACGCTTTCCTGCATCAGGATGGACCCCGTATCCATTCCCTCGTCCATCTGCATGATGGTATTTCCCGACTGGACCTCACCCCGTATGATGGCCCAGTTGATCGGTGCGGCGCCCCGGTAGAGCGGCAGGAGAGAGGCATGAATGTTGATGCAGCCATGTACCGGTAGCGAGAGGATTTCCCTCGGAAGGATCTGTCCATAGGCCGCGACAATGATGGCCTCAGGATTGATCTGCCGGAGCGTTTCGATGAATTCCGCGTCGCGGACACGTTTGGGCTGGTAGAGGGTGAGGCCGAGCAGGTCCGCGATGCGCTTGATCGGCGGCGCTGAGACGCTCCGTCCCCTTCCGGAGGGCTTGTCCGGCCGGGTGACCACGCCGGCCACATCATGCCTTGCCTCCACGAGGGCCTGCAACGGCTGCACGGCAAACTGCGGCGTACCCATGAAAACAAGCCTCATAGACCGATACCCCGATGCATCGCCTAAGCCTTCTGCAAGACGGTCTTCCGGTATTTTCGCCTGAAAATGTTTCTTTTGAGCTGACTCAGCCGGTCAACGAACAGCATCCCGTTCAGGTGGTCGATTTCATGCTGGAGCGCCTTTGCAAGGAGTCCTTCCGCTTCCAGCTCGAACACCGCGCCCGAGCGGTCCTGGGCGCGCACCGTGACCATTGCCGCACGCGTAATCTTCTCGACGAATTCGGGAATGCTGAGGCAGCCCTCTTCTTCGATGACGGATCCTTTTGTCGTGAGTATTTCCGGATTAATGAGCACGATAAGCGGATGCCGGGAATACTCCTTCTGGGCACTCAGGTCGATTATAGCCACCTGGACCGGTACGCCAACCTGGTTCGCAGCAAGGCCCACGCCGGGAGCGGCGTGCATGGTATCGACCATATCGTCGATCAGGCGATGTATCGCGCCGTCAATGGCGTCCACGGGGGCTGTCTTTTTCCCGAGGATCGTGTCGGGATATTTCCGTATTTCTCGTACCGCCATAATCCTGCTTTTTAACATGATTTCGTTGAAAAATCAAGACTTAAGATCGGCAATCAATATGCCGGTAGTATTGACACCTTACCGTGCTTTGTGGTATTTTTAAAACTATGGCAATAGACAAAAATGCAGTCAAAAAAAATGCGCAGAAATACGCGTCCAAGGGCCAATACGACAAGGCCATTGACGAATGGAAGAAGGTCCTCAAAGAGACGCCGAACGATGCGAATATTTATAACACCATCGGCGACCTGTGCCTCAAGAGGAAGAAGGGGTCGCCGGAAGCAGTGGAGGCCTATAAAAAGGCGGCTGATTTTCTGGCTGCAGACGGGTTCACCTCGAAAGCTATTGCACTCTACAAAAAAGCCATAAATATCGACCCCAAAAAAATTGACCCGAAAAAAATCGAAATCCACCTTGCTCTTGCCGACCTGAACGCTGAAAAAGGCCTCACCGGAAACGCCCTCGAAAGTTACAAGATGGTGGCGGACTTCTACAGTAAAAAGAAGGACACCGTCAAGGCCCTCGGCATTTATCAAAAAATGGCCGATATGAATCCCTCAAACATCGCATTCAGGATGAAACTGGGGGATATGTACGCAAAAGAGGGCATCAAGCGCGATGCGGCCAAGGCGTACCTTGAAGCAGCCGATGTGTATCTGTCCAAAGACGCCTTCACCGAGGCGCGCCAGCTCTTCGAGAAAGTACTCGGGCTGGATCCGGACAACAAGCAGGTCTACTACAAAGCAGGTGTTGTCTACTACAAGGAAGGCAAGTTCGTAGAGGCATGCAAGGCCTTCAAACCCGCTTTCGAGGCGGATTCCAAGAACCAGGAGCTGATTGATCTCTATCTTGACGCACTCGCCAAGGCCGATCGCGGTGCCGAGGCCGTAGAGCTGCTCAAAGAGCTCCTTTCCAAGGACGCCGGCAGGATCGATCTTCGTGAGAGCCTTTACCGGCAGTATCTCGCGAGCAAGGATGTTGAGAACGCATTGGCCGAGCTGGGCACGCTCATCGATGCCAAGGCGGAAAGCAGTGAGTTCGATGCCGCGTCAGAACTCATGAACGCATTTGTGGAAGCGAATCCCGATCATATTGCCGGACACCGCAAGCTGAGCGAGCTGTACAGTACTATTCATCGTGAAGACGACGCAGCCAGGGAACTCATCCGTGTTGCTGAGCTTCTGATCGCCCAGGGAGACGCTGCCGGAGCAAAGGAAGAGCTCATTCGTGCCGTTGACCTTGCTCCTGAGCTGCCTGAGGCGCGTCAGCGTCTCGAGCGGATGGATTCGTTGCCCGAGGCCCCCGCCGCCCCGGGAGGGGTACCGCCCGTATCACCGGAGCCGGCGCCGGCGGTATCCGAACCCGGGCAGGAACTGGCATTCAGCGCCGAGCCATCATCGCTTTCTGCCGTCGAGTCACCGGGTGTCGAAGAGGATCCCGCTGTTGTCGCGGCACTGACGGAAGTTGATGTGCTGGTAAAGTACGGCCTGGCGAGCAATGCTGCTGAGCAGCTCGAGACACTTGCCGGCCGGTTTCCGGAAAGTGTACAGGTACGCGCCAAGCTTCGCGAGCTCTATCGTGAGCAGGGCAATACCGCAAAAGCAGTGGAGCATGGTGTCGAACAAGCTGACATTTTGACCCGGAAAGGGATGCAGGACGAGAGCAAGAGAGTGCTCCTCGAAATTCTGGAGATTGATCCGGGCAATAATGATGCCCTGGCAAGGCTTGGCAGGGAAACCGCTTCACCTGCAGGGGAGGAGATGGCGGCGCCATTGACCCTCGAGGAATCGCTCACCTTCGGAGCTGCCGGAATGCCGGAAGGGGCAGTGTCTGGCCCGGAGGCCCCCGCAGTGGAGTGGCGTCCTCCTTCGTTCGAGAGTCCCGACGCCGAGGAACTATACACCGGTATTGCGGGCCAGGAAGCGCCGCCGACGTTTGAGGAGTCACTTTCGCTTGAAGACCCCGGCGCCGCTGTTCTCTCTGATGGGATTGCTTCATCCGATCTGGAGGCGCCCTCCGTGGAGTGGCAACCGTCCCCCGCAGAGCGGAGCGAGGGAGAATTGGCTGCAGCCACTGTCGATATACATGAAGTCTGGTCAGAGGCTGAATTTTATTACCAGCAGGGTCTGTTTGATGAGGCCCGGCAGCATTATGAAAAATTACTGGCCTTCACGCCGGACGACCAGCGCTTACTTCAGCGGCTCGCTGAAGTTTCGCGGGAAAAGGAAGAGGTCCAGGAATTTTCACAGCTCGCAGAAGCGGTGGAAGGCCTGGAGGGTTTTGTCCCGTCAGGCCTGTCAGACGACGGGGCATTGGCCACGAGCACGTCTGATGAAGAAGCGGTCCAGTCCCTGATGGAGGAATTGAAGCAACTCGAGCCGCAGGAGAGAGCAGGAGTCCAGCAATCAACGTCCGGGCTTTCGGATTTTGCAAGAGACGTGGGCAGCAAAGGAAAGGACGTTTTTGAACCCGGTGCTGAGATTGGTGCCGCATTAGAAACTCCCGCGTCCATTCCGCAGGGAGGGGGAGATGAGTTTTTTGATCTTGCCGCCGAACTGAAAGAAGAACTCGGTACCACGTTTGCCCAGGGAGCGGTAGGTGCCTCCGAAGATCAGAGCCTGGATGATATTCTTGAAGACCTCAAGCAGGGCCTGGAATCACAGACGAGCATTGAGGACAGCGATACGCATTACAACCTCGGTGTTTCTTATAAGGAGATGGAATTGCTCGACGATGCTGTTTCCGAGTTTTTATTGACCCGGGAGGGTGAACCAAAGTTTATTCAGAGCCGCTATATGCTCGGGTTGTGCTACATGGAAAAAGGAGAGTACCACAAGGCCATCGCCGAGCTCGGAAATGCCGTGAGCTTTTCCGAGAGCTTCGGGGGGGAAGTCCAGGAGCGTATCGGAATGCACTACGATCTCGCCCTCGCGTATCAGGGCGCAGGGAATACAGACGGGGCGGCCCGGCAGCTGCAGACGGTCATCGATACTGATCCGGGATATCGAGGTGCGGCGATAAAACTGAAAGAATTACAGGAAGGAACAGCAATTTCTCTCGATCAGCTCAAGGAAGACATCGAGAGAGAGATTTCCGAGAAGTTCTTCGAAGAAGGAGAACGTATCGAGCTCGAGGAGCGGGCAAAGAAGAGCGAACGGGTCAGCGGCTGAAACCTGCCTGTTTTTTAGGCTGCTGATTAAAGATAAGGCACGTTTCCCATCCCTTCACTGCTGTAACTCACTGAAATTCAACACATTCTCTTTTAGCATTAAACTTGCAAATTAATTATACACCAGGAGGAGCGAACCATGAAAAAGATCGAGGCGGTTATCAAGCCGTTCAAGCTCGATGAAGTGAAAGACGCGCTCAATGCTATCGGCATCCAGGGCATTACGGTGACGGAAGTGAAGGGATTTGGCCGCCAGAAGGGACATACGGAACTCTACCGGGGCGCCGAGTATGTCGTCGATTTTCTTCCGAAGGTGAAGGTCGAGATTATCGCCTCTGACGACGTCGTGGCGAACATTATTGAGACCATCGAAAGGACCGCCAAGACGGGCCGGCTCGGAGACGGGAAAATATTCGTAACTCCCCTAGAAGAGGTCGTACGGATCCGAACGGGTGAGAGCGGGAAAGCAGCAATATAGAAATAAGCTCCAATCTACAAGTACCAAATTACAAATAAATCCCAAACGTCAAATTTCAAGTCTGTTTCGGAAATTGGAAATTATTTGGTATCTGGATATTGGGATTTGAAATTTATTTTTGTGGAGGAGGTATCAATGACACCCAAGGATGTACTAAAACAAGCGAAAGAAAATGAGACCGAGATGATAGATCTGAAGTTCATGGACTTTCCCGGTCTGTGGCAGCACTTCTCTATACCGGTGGACGAGTTGACGGAAGAGAGCTTCGAAGAGGGGCTGGGTTTCGACGGTTCGAGTATCCGCGGCTGGCAAGCCATTCATACGAGCGACATGCTCGTCATGCCTGATCCTGAGACGGCGGTGATGGACCCATTCACGAAATATCCGACGTTGTCTCTTATCTGCAACATCGTCGATCCCATTACCAAGGAGCGCTATACTCGCGACCCAAGACATATTGCTCAAAAAGCCGAGGCCTACCTCAATTCCTCCGGTATCGGCGACACCGCCTACTTTGGGCCGGAAGCTGAATTTTTTATCCTGGACGATATTCGGTTTGATCAAGACTCCCGCTCCGGCTACTATTTCCTCGACAGCAGCGAAGGCATCTGGAACAGCGGCAGGGACGAAAAACCGAACCTGGGATATAAACCCCGGCACAAGGAAGGCTATTTCCCCGTGCCCCCCATCGATAGTCAGGAAGACATCCGCACCGAAATGGTGATGGAGATGCAAAAACTGGGCATATTCGTTGAGCGGCAGCATCACGAGGTCGCCACCGCCGGCCAGGCGGAAATCGACATTCGATTCAGTTCTCTCGTGAAGATAGCAGACCAGCTCATGTATTTCAAATACATCATCAAAAACGTGGCGAAGCGACACAACAAGACCGTGACGTTCATGCCAAAGCCGGTTTTTGGTGATAACGGTTCCGGCATGCACACGCACCAGTCCATATGGAAGGGTGACAAACCCCTGTTTCACGGCGACGGGTATGCGGGCCTGTCTCAGATGGCGCTCCACTACATCGGCGGTATTCTGAAGCATGCCAAGGTGCTCGCAGCCTTTACCAATCCGACGACGAATTCGTACAAACGCCTCGTTCCCGGATTCGAGGCGCCGGTGAACCTGGCCTATTCGAGCAGGAACCGCTCGGCCTCCATCCGAATACCGATGTACAGCCCGAGTCCGAAGGCGAAGCGGGTTGAAGTGAGATTCCCGGATCCGTCCTGCAACCCCTACCTGGCGTTTGCCGCAATGCTCATGGCAGGCCTCGACGGCATCGAGAACAAGATTGATCCCGGACAGCCGCTCGATAAGGACATCTACGATATGTCGCCGGAGGACCTTGCCGGTGTGCCGACCATGCCGGCATCATTGGAGGAGGCCCTGGACAACCTCGAGGCAGATCACGACTGGCTCCTGAAGGGCGACGTGTTCACCAAGGATGCGATCGAGATGTGGATCAACTACAAGAGGACGAAAGAGGTGGATGAGATCAGGTTGCGGCCCCATCCCTATGAGTTTTTCCTTTACTACAACATATAAACAGTACAAACAATTGCCCTGAGAACAGGTGACGGTATGACACGGCGGCAGGGCCATTATCATGGTGGCCCTGCCTGTTTTGTTCCCCTACATTTTTTGCGAGCCGACTTGCCCCGCATATCTCCTTGCCCGCTGTTATCTGGTATAATTGGTAGGGTATGGCCCGGATAACACTTCATTCCAAGTTTCTTGGCGTAATCCTGGGAAGCCTCGTACTGTTTCTCGGCATCCCTTCCTATCTCCTGATTCAGCGGGAAAATCAACTGCTCATCGAAAAAGACGCTGAAAAGCAGCACGTCCTGATTTCAAGTCTTTCCTCGGCGCTTCAAGAAAATATGATCCGCGGCATTCCGCAGAGCACCAGGGCCCTGATGGAGGATCTCAGGGGTTCCTATGGCCTGATCCGGCTCGAAACGCTGCGGAGGGACGGTTCTCCCGCCTTCAACGGAACGGGCAACAGGTATCCGTTTCCTCAGCTCAAAGAAGTGTTTACCAAAGGAAAAGAAGTGGCCTTCCAGGAACAGGGTCCCCTGCCGCTCTCGACTATTCTTTTCCCCCTGAAGAACGAAGGGCATTGCCGCCGATGCCACAGCAAGGACGAGAAGGTACTCGGAGCCGTTCTCATTTCCCTTTCGATGGCCGACAGCTTCCGGGAAATAACGTCCAACAAACTGAACCTGATGATGTTCGCAGGCATGCTCATTGCTGTGCTCGGAAGCATCGTCTATCTCGCCATCAGAGCGATGGTCCTCAGACCCCTCACGGTTCTGCACCATGGCGCCGACAGTATCGGCAAGGGAAAACTGTCGCACCGGATCGTTCTGAGCAGCAGTGATGAATTTGAGGGACTCGGGCATGCCTTCAATGAGATGGCCGGGAAGCTGGAGAAAAAATACTCCCGGTTCGAGGCACGGTATCAAAAATGGACGGACCAGCTTCATGAGAGCATGGGGGAGGCAGAAGAGCGGGCTCAGCAGCTGTCGTTCTACAGTCGGGACCTGGCGACTATCTCGCGCCTTTCCACCAGCATATTTACGGCCGACCTTTCGCTCGACGATATGGTGGATCGATTCATGCGGGGGCTTACCCACGGTCTGGGATATACGCAGGTCCGGCTTTGCCTTATCGATCGGAAGAAAAACGTGTTGGAAACGAAAAGAGAGGAAGGTATGGCTGATGTCCTGCCCGCCTGCAACCATTCCCTTTCGGACGGCATCCCTCTCGCTCAGCTGGCGCGGGCAGGCAGGGTGGTGCTGTTTGATGATGTGACGCAGGATGCGGGGGCCGCGGGTCTCTGCTTGGTTGACGCGATACAAAAACCACTCTCGCTGGCCTTTCTTCCTATCATGAGTCGGGCGTTTACCCAAAGGTGCTGGGAGGCGAACAACTGCACGAGGGAAGACTGTCCCGCGTACGCAGTTGTTGATCAACGGTGTTGGCAGATACCGGACACGCGCTGCAGAAATGAGCATGTTGAGGCCTTCGGTGACAAACGAACCTACTGTATGACATGCAATCTTTTTCCCGTCACCGGCGTGCTGGCCGTCGCTTCCGATTCCCGCCAGAGACCGCTGCGGGGAAGGAACATGGGCGTGCTTCGCATTCTGGCGTCGAATATGGGCGCGGCCATCGAAAACCACAGACTGCATGAAGATAACCGGGGCCTGGTGCAAAATCTTCTGGAACTCCACAAGGTTACAGCGACGGCGCTGCTGGACCTCAACCAGGACCGGGCAATCAGCGCCTTTCTGGAGACGGCCACCGGTTTTCCCGGCATGGATGAATGCAATTTTTGGCTCCTCTCCGACGATGAGAGCGAGCTGGTGCGCAAGGCCGGCTGCTGCTCAGGTCCCGATGAAGCGAGGTCCTGTCCGGACCGGGTCCCCTTCGATCAGGGGTCGCTGGGCGCTGCTTTTCGGGAGAACAGGCTCGTAGTGGATTATACGGTGCGTTCCGGAGATACTACGGGTTTCGGGAAGGCATTGTCCGACTACGGGATGAATTCCCTGCTCGCCATACCGCTCAGCACGGAAGGACGGCCCGTCGGTGTATTCTCCGTATACAAGAGGAGCACAACACCCTTTCTCGAGACGGAAGTGGCGGCGTTCATGCTCCTTGCCAACCAGGCGGCCATGACGTTCAACGCATGCAGGCTGAACGAAGAGCTCAAAAACCAGAACCTTGAAGTCTCCCGGAGCATGCGTCTCACCCAGGGCATCCTCGCGAGCATGTCAAGCGGCGTGATGTTGCTCGACATGGACGGGAAGGTAGAACTCGTCAATCAGCAAGGCACGGCCATACTCAAGACCTCGCAGGAAGCGATGATAGGCCGACGCCTGTCCGAGATGTTTCCCGAGGCGGATGTTTTTACTCAAGGGGATGTCGACCCTGATCAGGGCACTATCGATATTTCCGTAGAGGGTGGCGCGAGGGTTCCTGTCGGGTACTCGAGCGCTTATTTTCTCGGTGAGCACGGCGAGCACGAAGGAGTGATCATAATATTTCGGGACCTGACGGAGATCAAGGCGCTCCAGGAAGAGCTCAGTAGCAAGGAACGGTTCGCTACCATGGGCAGACTGGTCGCCGGCGTGGCCCATGAAATCAGGAATCCACTCTTCGGGATCAGCTCCATCGGACAGATCTTCGAAAAAGAGCTTGAACAGCCGGCGCATCAGGAATTGGTCCGGGCCCTCCTCTCCGAGACGAAGAGGCTCAACGGCCTTGTGGAAGAATTGCTGATTTACGGTAGACCGAAAAAGCTTGAACTGGCTCAATGCGATCTCCGGAGACTGTGGGAGGAAGTGCTGGAGATTCATGCCGATGAGCTCCAGAAGAGAGGCATTCGGATAGTGGGTGACTTGCATGTGGTGTATCCGGCGGCATATCTCGACAGTAACCAGATACGACAGATGTTTTTTAACCTCCTCAGAAATTCCATGGAAGCCATTGCGTCGGAAGGGGAGATCACGATCAAACTGCTGCTTGAGGACCGGTATATTATATTCCAGGTAATCGATTCCGGTTCCGGAATTTCTCCGGAAAATATAGACAGGATATTCGACCTTTTTTTTACCTCCAAGCCCAAAGGGACGGGCCTTGGGCTGCCAATTTGCAAAAAGATTGCCGAAGATCACGGGGGAGCAATTACCGCGAGCAGCGAGGAAGGGAGAGGAACAACGGTCACGGTGAAGCTTCCCTACAAAGCGACTGAATAATGACCGCTCACCGGGTGAGCGTCCCCGATTTTGCGGCTGCATTGTTCGTCCGGAGATGGTATAGTTGGTTCAGTTGCCTCACGGGAATACACCCGCGCAGGCCTCATTCAGTGACATGCCAAGGATTCTGATCATAGACGACGAAGAGTCGGTGCGGTTCACCCTGCGTCACCGATTTTCGTCCCGAGCCTGGGACGTTATGGACGCTGAAACCGCGGAAAGCGGTATCCGGCTCGCCGATGAATTTGCGCCGGACGTCATTCTGCTCGACATGCGCCTGCCCGACAAGGACGGCATGGAGACCCTCAGGGAGCTCAAGAAGCGGAATTGTACTGCCGCTGTCGTGTTCATGACGGCATGGGGAAGCATATCGAGCGCCGTTGACGCGATAAAGCTCGGTGCGGAACAGTATCTCACGAAGCCCGTCGAACTCGTTGAACTGGATGCGCTGACGGACAGGATCATCGAAACGAGAAAGCTGAAAATAGAAAATCTCTATTACCAGGAGCGAATGGACCATCCCGTCGTTGGCGTTTCGAAGGAAATCCAGAAGCTCCATCGCATGATAGACCTGATGGCGGAAAACGCGGACACCACGGTCTTGCTGTTCGGCGAGAGCGGGACGGGTAAGGAGCTGGTATCCCGGGAGATCCATCGGAGAAGTATGCGGCGGGAGCGGCCCTTTCTCGATATCAACTGCTCTGCTCTTCCGGAGACGCTCCTTGAGAGCGAGATGTTCGGCCATGAACGGGGCGCCTTTACAGATGCCCGTGAACTCAAGCGGGGCCTCTTCGAGGTGGCGGACGGAGGAACGGTATTTCTCGACGAAATTGGAGAGATGCCGCTCTCGGTACAACCAAAACTTCTTCGCGTACTGGAAACGTTGAGTTTTAAGCGCGTAGGAGGCACCCGTGATATCCAGGTAAACGTACGGATCATCGCGGCCACCAACCGGGAGCTCGGCAAAGCTGTGGATGCCGGCAGCTTCAGGGATGACCTCTATTACCGGCTGAAGGTATTTCCCGTCGTCATTCCTCCTCTCCGTGAACGGCGGGATGACATCCAGATACTTACCGATTATTTCGTGGGCCAATTCAATGTGTCGCTCAAGAAAAATATTACGGGATTCACGCCTGAGGCCATGTCTCTGATGACGGGATACCCCTGGCCGGGAAACGTGCGGGAGTTGAAGAATGTGATCGAGCGGGCGATGGTGCTCTCGAAAAATACGGTCATCGATCCCGAGATGCTGCCCCGGGAAATCGTCGGGAAATGGGAAGAACGCCACGATTCCGGTCGCTCCACCAGGGTTGCCAGCGACGACAAACGACCGCTCAGGGATGTGGAGAGAGAGTATATCCTTGATGTCTTCACTTCGGAGAACAAAAACCGGTCAACGACTGCGCGTATCCTCGGTATTTCACGGTCGACGCTGCAGGAAAAACTCAAGAAATTCGGGATAACCTAGTGAGGAAGAATGCAAAAGAGAACAAATAAGCCTGAACGAGCTTAAAGGGGGCGGACGCCGCAGAAAGATAAGCAGCCTCAGGTTAACGATAGCCAAAAGGGGCCGGGATGAACTTGGTTTGTCGCTTGCTGAGATCGCACGGCACGTTGGAGTGAATACGTCGAGTATCCGCAAGGCAATTTTGAGATTGGAAGAGGCGTGATTGGTTTAAAGGGGACGAATTATAAATATTGACACTCGGGACACAACGTCCCCTAATACTAATATTCCCCTAATATCTCTAATGTCTACTAATGAAATCAGTTAGATACGTCAAGTTTTTTCTCAAATTTATTGACCGATCTATCAATTTGTGCTACTGTATTTCGAACCGATAATAACTTGTTAGCTTCCATTAAATTCATAAGTAACAGAGGTTATAAAAATGAATGAGAATAATAATCAAACCAATAAATTCTTGCCGGTTTGGGTATGGGTTATCGTCCTGTTACAAATATTTTTAGTGATTTTCTTTTCAGCTGGTACAGCCATGAGCCCAAGTGATTTCATACCAGATGTGACCGAATTGAATTATGTTACACAACTTTATATTACAAGAAATGTTACAGTTGCTCTTGGCATAATCATTGCCTTGTTACTTAAATCTCATAGGGCTCTTTTATTGATATTCGCTGTCAGATTATTAACGGATATATCCGATGTTGTTACTGTCTATGCATTAAATGTGGAAGTAATTAAAGAAAGTGTGCCAATGGTAGTAGCGCTACTTATTATTCCCGCGCTTTTTGCTATTAGTTACCTATGGAAGAGAATTAAATAATATATCTACTGATATTATTTACCACTCGGGACACAACGTCCCCTAATGTCCTCGTCAGAATTCAAGCCGTAAATTAACCAAGACAAGTATTCGCAAATGTTTCCGCTCGCAGCTTATGCTGGTCGTTAGGTGTATAACTTTAAAAAATGAACAAAAAGAAGAAACCCATATTATTATTGGTAGGAACAATATTAAACTTAATAATCTGTATATTGTTTTCAATTGTTTGGTACAAAAGGTGCCAATTACCTTATAACGAGTTAGGGCGTTATTATGATGGGCAAGTAGTTTGGCATGGGCAATCCACAGGAGTATATGGGGTAATTTCTATGTTGTTTTTTATTTTAACTATTGTGTTTACATATTTATTAGTTAAAAAATTAAAGCATGAAAGCACCTAACCATAGCATTAAGGCTGACTTCGCGAGGCGCGGCCTCACTCGTCAGAAATCTTGTCGCCAAACATCAAAAACATAAAATTGCCAAGCACAGGCTCGCAGCTTATGCTGGTCGTTAGAGGCCATAATTATATTGAAAGCATTAACTATAATAAAAGTAGTTATATCGGGAGTTGTTCTTGTTGTGCTTGCATATTATTTGATAATGCTTGGGCTTGAGCCTTTGTCTGATAAACATCCAGACATACACGATGCATTGTTGCCATGGGTAAATGTAACAATATTACTATTATATGTTATCGGTGGTTTTGTTGCTGGCGCACTTTCGAAACAATATTTTATTATCGTTGGCTTAGCCGCGGGCTTGTTTTCTACACTCTTGGTTTATCAGCTATTTACTAATGGTGGTAACGTTTTTGAAATTGTACTTGACTTTATATTATGTGTAGTTTTAGGCGGCATAGGTGGCGGACTGTCTTTGCTATTGTTTAAATCAAGAGCTGCAAAAGGCCTCTAGCAAATCGTTTAAATCGCTGTGCAAAAAAACGCACAGCTCGGACTAGCAAAAAGCGGCTCGCCGTTTAACTCAGCGTTAGATTGCCATAAAATGAATACCGAACTTATTGGAATAGACTCTCAGTGCGTATCTTACGTAATTGATGCAATGCAGAATATTACGGCGCCAAATGACAGTCCAGCGCCAGAGAAAATTGCAAATCATTCTGGTTAACAGCCTGCCTGAAGAAATCCTCTGAGTTTGTCTCTCGCCCGAAGCGTGTTTGCGCGCCCTCGGGAGCTTGTCGGGGACCTTCTGGGGATGATTTTCCTTGATTTTTTCCGCTATTTATACCATAATGCGCTTTCTGACACACCTATTCGGCAACTGAGGAGGAAAGAAACATGCGGATTATTTTATTGGGCGCCCCCGGTGCAGGCAAAGGTACGGTGGCGAAGCTGCTGACGAAGCTGGACGGGTCGGTCCAGATCTCGACAGGAGATATCCTGCGCGGCGCGGTCAAGGCCGGGACGCCCCTCGGGAAAGAGGCGCAGGGATATATGGATCGCGGCGATCTGGTTCCCGACTCGCTCATCATGGGAATTATGGAACAGCGGCTCCAGGAGCCCGACTGTCAGAAGGGGTTTCTCCTGGACGGATTCCCCCGAACCATTCCCCAGGCAGACGCTCTTGATGAACTGCTCAAGAAACTTACCATCACACTCGATCTCGTGGCGAACATCGATGTGCCCCGCGATGTCATCCTTGACCGCTTAACGACCCGGCGGACCTGCTCGAATCCTGATTGCCAGGAGATTTACAACGTCAAGAGCAATCCACCGGCAGCGGGGAACAAGTGCAAAAAGTGCGGCAGCGAGGTCATTCAGCGGGCCGATGAGACCGAGGAGGCCATCGGTAAGCGGCTCGATGTATACAATGAAAAGACCGCGCCACTCATCGGGTACTACGAAAAGACGGGTCTCTTGCTCACTATCCAGGAGGCAAGCAGCGATGGAGTCGTCAATGCCATTAAGCAGGGTATTGCGGCGAAGAAGTAGTTTTCTGCAGAGACAGGCAAAGCGAAGGGCGGGATGATGTGATCCCGCCCTTTTTTTATCCTGCGCGTCCTGGCCACCCTGCATCCGAAAGAATAATCGCGGAAACCGCAGTGAGATGCAGATAAGTACTTATAAATCAACAATATAGAAGGTACACCTCATGAATGACGAGTCATCATACCGGTGAATCTTTATGCATTTCAAGAGGCATTTCCCTCTGCCGCCATCTGCTTTTTTTGCCGATTTTCCCGCGTCCCAATTCTTCTTTTCTGACGAATCCTGCCGGACTGCAGGCCCTGAAGAAAGCCGTCAGGCATACAATATCTCAACCTCAATATCTGCCCTGAGCCGCTCATTGTGCTCCTCCTTCCGGCCCTCATTTACGGCAATTCACCCTTTCCTGTCATCAAATGATCCTTACATTGCGAGCGCGACAGTTAGTAAGTGAATGCAAAATAGTTAACAAGTTGATTTTATAGGAAATTAATCTTGAGCCCGGCAAATTAAATTAAAAAAACTAAAATAAATAGTAAAAACTAATTAAATTTGTGGTATACTATAACTAACTGATAGTAGTACTTTATTATTATTTTTCAGTGCAGAGATTGGATTGACACGGGGATGCTTATCGTGGCCACAGAGGTTCTTAAATACAAGACCATGCGAACTCTGGCAGGAGTGCTCATTCTGGCTGCATTGGGATGGGGCGCTGCTGTGCCAGCGCATGCTGATACACCGGTGACCCTGTACGAGAGCCTTGCGGGCAACATCAACATCACCGGCACGGGCGGCACACTGCGCACCAATCCCGATGGCACCAATTCCTGTTCGGTAACGAACAATAGTTCCATGACGCTATCAGGCTTGCCCGCGGGAGCGACCGTCCTGAGGGCCTATCTCTACTGGGCCGGCTCAGGCGGGGACCCTGTGGGCGGCGTCGGCCCGGACTATAACGTTACGTTTAACGGGACCTCTGTTACCGCGGACCGCACCTATACTGCCTGGTACCTTAACGGATATAATTTATACTTTTTCGGCGGCGTAAAGGATGTCACCGCGCAGGTGACCGGCAACGGGGTTTATACCTTCGCGGACCTCACGGTTCAGAATGCCAACGTCGGCGGCGGCGGCGGGCAGTATTGCACTTATGCGGCAGTGTTGAGCGCCTTCTCGCTCATGGTCGTCTATTCCGATCCTGCCGAGACACTCCACGTTGTCAATATCTGGGAAGGATTCCAGTCCTATCGAGGAGCGTCGATCACGCTGACGCCGACCAACTTTATTGTCCCCACGCCCGCGCCGGCAACACCGCTCAGCAGCAGGATCCTGATCCTGACCTGGGAGGGCGACAGCGGGAACTCCGGAGCCTTGGGAGGGTTCAACGAGAATCTCACCTTCTGCTCGCCGGCCCCCTGCGCCGGCGCCGCGCTCACGGACGCGTACAACCCGGTGAACAACCAGTTCAATTCAACGGTCGACATTCCGCCCAGCGGCCCCTTCTCCGGCATGAACACGACCTGGGGACAAGACATCGACATGTACGACATCACCAGCCTGGCCCCCGCGGGTGCCGCGAGCGCCCAGTCGGTCTACAGTTCCGGCGGCGACCTCGTCATTCTCATGAACCAAACGATGTCCATCCCGAACGTCCCCGTGGCCGACCTCTCGCTCACCAAGAGCCATGTCGGCGATTTTACGGTGAATACGAACGGTGTCTATACGCTGGATGTCACGAACAACGGTCCGAACGACGCCACCGGCACGATCACGGTGACCGATACGCTGCCAGCCGGGCTGACCTATGTGACTGCCGTGGGAACAGGCTGGACCTGCGGCGCCGTTGGTCAGGCCGTGACGTGTACGAGACCCGGGCCGCTTGCCAATGGCGCAAGCGCACCTGCCATTACGCTCACCGTGTCGGTCGGCGCTGCCGCGCTTCCCGGCGTTACTAATACTGTCTCGGTCACGAGCGGGGCTTTCGACAACGTTGTGGGAAACAGCACGAATGTGGGTGATCCCACCACCGTGGTGCTGATGCTGCCCAGCCTCACCGTTGTAAAGTCCGTGCAGGCATTTTCGGACCCGATAAATGGAACGACGGGGCCGAAAAGCATTCCCGGTTCGGTGATGCAGTACACGATCAGCGTGACGAACAGTGGTGCAGGAGGGGTGGACAGTAATACGACGGTGGTGACAGACGCCATCCCCGCCGATACCGTCTTGTGCGTAGCGAATGCCTGCAACAATCCAATCGTCGCATTTACGTGCAGCGTAACTCCGGCCTGCGGATTGTCCCTTGCTGTCGGGACCGACGTGACGTATTCGAACCAGGCAGGCGGCGGTCCGCCGTACACATACCCGCCGACGCCCGATGCCGACGGATTCGACGCCGCTGTCACGGGTGTGCGCATCAATCCCACGGGGGTATTCAGCGGCGAATCAGGCGGGAACAATGCGTCGTTCAGTCTGCTGTTCAAGGTGAAGGTGAAGTAAGGGGACTGCGTATGAGAGCAACAGGGAACGCGGGGTCGGAGATCAGAGAGAAGAAAGAGAGCCATGAATAATAGATTCCTGGCAATCATACGATGTGAAGATCGATTAAAGGAGGAATGGGGACGATGAAAAAAGCACTTATGGCGGTCATGATCTTGCTGGTGGTGCTTCCCTGCGCAGCCTGGGGACAGCACAAGGGAGCGATCGAGTTGACCTCAATCGCTGAAGTGGAAATTCTACAGAAGAACAAAAAAGGGAAGGAGTATCTGAAGCGCATCGAGGCATCGAAGGTCAACGTCGCGCCGGGGGACACCGTGATCTTTTCCGTGCACTACGTCAATAGAGGCGAGAAGCCTGCCGCCGACGTGGTCATCAACAATCCCGTGCCGCGTCACATGGCTTACGTGAAAAAGAGCGCCAAGGGCGCAGGGGCAAGGATCGTTTTTTCTGTTGACGACGGCAAGACATACGCCTCTGCCGGCAAATTAAAAGTGAAAGGAGCAGATGGGAAAAAGCGGATCGCCATGGCTTCCGAGTATACGCACATCAGATGGACCCTGAAGAAGCCGATCGTCAAGGGCGGGAAAGGGAGCGTCTCCTTCCGGGCCAAGGTGAAATAAACGCAACGTGCAGCATGGTTCATGAACAAAGCGGATAACTTTTGACACGATTACGAAAAAAATAAGAACAAGGAGGACGAGATGAAAAGCATGAAAAGAAACATTTTTTTGACAGCGCTGCTGATGGGGGTTGTGGCGGTCACGATCCCGCAAGGGGCCGGGGCATCGACGCCGCCCTGTACTCAGATCAGCAACCAGGCGACCCTGAGCTACAGCGTGGGTGCCGTGGCGCAAACTCCCATCACTTCAACGCTGGGTGCGGGAAATCAGTTCTATGTGGGCGTCAAGGTCATTGTGACCGTCGCTAATACGGATGCAGGCAATGTGGCGGTCACCGCCGGAACGACCCCGGTGGTCCTGTCATTCAGCATAACGAACGACGGAAACGCCGTACACGACTATGCGCTTGCTGTTGAGGCTGCGGCGAACGGAGTTGCCAGTCCCCACGGGGGCGGTAATGACAGCTTTGACGGGACCACGGTAAACGTGTTCGTCGAAAGCGGGGCTACTGCGGGTTATCAGGCATTGGAGGACACGGCCACGCTCATCGACGGCCTTGCCGTCGACGGAGGAGCAACAACCGCTTATATCGTCTATACGCCGAGCGATCTGACTGCGGCGGACGGGTCCCTGGCCGTGTATTACCTTACGGCCACGACCCAGTGGGCCGATGGAAGCGCGATCGGAGCGCAAGGCTCGCAAACACCTTCGCTCGCCCAGGCAGGCGGGGTGTGCGACGGAGCAAAGGCCGTGGATGTGGTGTTCGGCGATGGCGACGGCCCTTCAACGGCGGACACAGCGGCACGGGACGCAATTCACTCCGACGACAGCGCGTATATCGTTACGAGCGCCGCTATCAGTGTAACAAAGAGTTATTCCGTCGTGAGCGACTCCATCAACACCTCTGCGCCCTATAGCGCGATCCCGGGCGCGGTCATCCGCTATTCAATCGCCATCGCGAATACCGGCGGCGCTTCCGCCGTGTTGAGCACCACTATCGACGCGCTGAACGGCAACCTGCAGGTCGTATCAACTGCCGCGAACGCTACCTGGTCCGTTGCCGGCTCGACGCGCGGCACTACGAGCGGTACCTTGACGGCTGATACCAACAATGCCGACGGGCTTGCCCACAGTGCTCCCGGCAGTCCCGGCGGAACACTGACCGCGACGTTGACGACGGTTCTTGCGGCTGATGCGGGCAATGGCTACGCCGCCGGCGAGCTGAAGACAGGAGAAACCGTTACCCTGACCTTCGACGCAACGATTGAATAAACGGATGAATTTCACGAGGAGATCGTGAACCAGAAGCGAGAACAGTTATTATGATCAGTCGTTTCCGCACATATTGCAGCACACCGAAGCCGGCCGCCACCGTTCCGGGTGGCGGCGCGGCCTTGGTGCGCCTGCGTGCGGAAACGGCATTTGTCTTATTTGGCCTTACGGCATTATTTCTTTTTTCCTTTATCTTGCCCCTTGCCTCGGCATGGGCGGCCACGCCCCCGGGGACCGATATCGACAATACCGCGCAGGTGATATTCCAGGACTTTCCCGTTTCCACGCCCCGGAGCACCGTCTCGAACACCGTGACGGTGACCACGGTGGCCTTGCGCACCTCAGCAGTCATCGAGTTCCTCAAGTATGCACCGGCGTCGCCGACTTCGGTGATCTCGCCAACGGACTACAGCACGACTGCCACGAGCGGCGGTCCCTTTGTCGCTCTGCCTGCGCCGGTCCTCTTCCCGAGCGGAACGCCCGTCAACCTGGGCGCGCCGGTACCGCTGACAACGGGCAGCATGTACCACACCGGTGAGCCGCTCTTTATCCGTCTTACCGATCTCGACCAAAACCTTAATCCCACGGTCATCGAGACAGTCCTGGTGACGCTGGGCGTCAGCGCCACCGGCGATGGGGAGGTCGTCCGACTCAGCGAGACCGGGCCAAACACGGGCATTTTTACGGGCCACATCCAGACCGGTCCGGGACCTGCAGCGAACGGGAACGGTGTGCTGAGTGTTGACGTCAGTTCCCGGATCGACGGGAACTATGTCGATGTTGTCGACGGCTCCGACACGGACACGACGGCAGCCCTCGTTGACCCCTTCGGGATTGTCTTCGACAGTTCCACCGGCCTGCCGGTGGACGGTGCGAGTG
>DMKB01000202.1:20848-26708 GCA_003454665.1 Nitrospiraceae bacterium
CGATGCCGCGACGGGCTTGCCCGCAACGGTGTACGGTGACGACGGCAGCAGCATCTATCCTGCCACGATCACGTCGGGCGGCACGGCAACGGACAGCGGCGGCGCTGTGTACACCTTCCCGGCCGGCGGATACCGGTTCCCCTTCATCCAGCCGGGCACCTACCGTCTTGTGGTAACGCCGCCCTCGGGCTACAGCGCGCCGTCAGTCGTTTCCACGGCGGTGCTTCAGGCCCTGCCCGGAGGCCCCTTTGCCATTGTTGCGCCCGGTTCGCGGGGCGAGGACTTCATCGTGAACCCCGGGCCGGCGCTTCAGATAGATATTCCCGTGGACGCCACGGGCACAGGACTCTGGCTCCAGAAGACTTCGGCGAAAGCAACTGCCGCTGTCGGCGATTTTCTTCCCTACACCCTTACCCTGGAGAATATCGATACGGTTGCGTCCGTAACGGGCGTAACCATCGATGACCGGCTGCCCCAGGGCTTCCGGTACCGGAACGGGTCGGCCCGGCTGGACAACGCAGCACTTGCGGACCCCGTGATATCAGCGGACGGACAGGGCCTCACCTTTACCATAGGGACGATCGGGCCCGGCGTCAGCATGAAGATCACCTACGTCGCTGAAGTAGGCGCGGCAGCGCGGGCAGGCAGGGCGACCAATACCGCCGTTGCAGCGGGCCTGCCCGCTGTTCTCTCCAACACCGCGACAGCCACGGTGCAGGTGACGGAAGACCTTTTCAAGAGCACTGCCACCATCGTGGGCAGGGTGATCGTTGACGGTTGCGGCAAGAACAAAAAGAGCGAAGAAGACGGCCCTGCCGGCATCCGTATCTACCGCGAGGACGGAACATTCGTCGTGACGGACAAGAACGGCATGTATCACTTTGCCGCGGTGCAGCCGGGAACGCACGTGGTCCAACTCGACCTGGCTACAATTCCGGAAATGTATGAGGTCGTGGCCTGCGAAGAGAATACCCGTTTCGCGGGGAAGGCCTCATCACAGTTCGTGGACCTTCAGGGAGGTTCATTATGGAGGGCGGACTTCCATCTCAAGTCGAAACCGAGAACAATGGGCGAGGCCGGTCTCGAGCTGAATAGCTCCCTGCTGACTGCCCGGTCCGGTAAGTCGAAGAAAAACGCGAAGGGCGGATACGACGTCGTTTATTCCGTTCCGATGTATGCCAGAAGCGTCCCGGTCCGGAAGCTCCGTTTGATCATCATGCTTCCCGCCGGCGTCACCTACCAGCCGGGAACCAGCAGGCTGGATTCCGCGCCGGTCCCCGACCCCGGGATCTTTGACAGCGTCCTTACGTACCCTCTGGGCGAGAAGCCCGCGAACTGGAAAGGGTCCATGCAGTTCAACGCATCGGTGCCGGCGGCCGGGTCCGCAGGTGACCTGGTGACCAGGGCATTTCTTATTTTCGACACGCCTGGGGCGAAAGGGGTCAAGACGCCCGTGGCGGACAACAGCCTTGACCGGTACAAACGCAAGAAACAATGGGTCGTTCCCGACGTTGTGCTGAATCCCAAGTTTGCCACCCTGAAAGCGGACCTGACGCGGAGCGACAGGAGAGCGGTGAACAAGGCCGCCGAAAAACTGAAGAAGCGGAAGGTTACGAGCATCACCGTCATCGGCCATACGGACTCCAACAGGATACGGCCGGGCGCCAGCAAGGAATTCCCCGACAATTACGCCCTGTCCCGGGGCCGCGCGAAAACCGTTGCCAACGTGATCGCCGCGCTTCTCGAACTCACCCCCGAACAGATCACGATCATCGGAAAGGGCCCTGACGCGCCGATGGCGTCAAACAAGACCGTGAAAGGGCGGGCGCTGAATCGCCGTGTGGAGCTGATGGTCAACAGGCGCTACACATCGCAGTGGACCGAGGTGAAGAGTGGTAAAGTATCGAGCGGCCTGAAGTCCGTGGCCACCAGCGGTCAGCGTCCCGGCGAGGAATGGTCCGTGGAGAAGCGTGCAAAAGACGGTGTTGACAGCAGGACCATGCCTGAGTACGACGCAGCATGGATCGAGCAGGCAACGCCGGGCACGGAGTGGCTCTGGCCTGCCGAAGGATACTATCCCCCGATCCCGAGCGTGGGGATCGCGATCAAGCACGATCCCCGCAGGACCGTCAAGCTTCTGCTGAACGGCCGGGAAGTGGAGGGGCTCTATCTCGACAGCACGGTCAAAAGCAAGTCCGGGACCGTCGCCGTCAGTCGGTGGCGCGGTATTCACGTCCAGGAAGGGGAGAATACCTTCGAGGTCGTCGAGTACGATGAACATAAGGCGGAAGCATTCCGGACCAAACGGGCGATTCATTATTCCACGCCGCCGGTAAAAGCCGTGCTGGCGCCGGAGCTGTCGAATCTTGTTGCCGACGGCCGGAAGCCATCGAAGCTGGCCATCCGGTTGACGGACAAGGACGGCCATCCTGCACGGGAAGGCCTGATCGGCGAGTTCTCCGTGGATCCGCCGCACCTGCCCTTCAAGCGGGTGGAACGTTTGCAAGAGTCGCCGCTCATCGAGTCTGCGAGTGAGTTCCTGAAATACGAAGTGGGCGTGGACGGTGTTGCGCTCATTGAATTACAGCCGACCATGCAGTCCGGCGAAGCGGTCGTGCGCTTCCCCTTCTCCGGCAATGAGCAGGAAGTGCGTGTCTGGCTCACGCCGGAGGTCCGCGAATGGATCCTCGTCGGCCTTGCCGAAGGCACGGTGGGCTACAACACGGTCAGGGGAAACATGGAGAACTTCGGGGCCGACGGCGGGGAGCGCCATCTCACCGAGGACGGGCGGATCGCCTTCTACGCGAAGGGCAGGATCAAGGGCGAATGGCTCCTCACGATCGCCTACGACAGCGCGAGACGCCAGGGCCGTGATCCCCAGGGGCTGTACCAGACCATCGATCCCAACAAGTATTACCTCCTCTACGGCGACGGCACGGAGCAGCAGCATGGCGCGGCCAGTGCAAAGAGCCTGTATGTGAAGCTTGAGCGCGGCCGGTTCTACGCCCTCTTCGGGGACTACCCGACGGGCCTCACCGTCACGGAGCTCTCGCGGTACAATCGGAACCTTACGGGCTTGAAGTCCGAGATGAAGGGTGAGCGGTTCGAGTACACGGCCTTTGCCGCCGACACGAACCAGGCATTCGTCAAGGACGAACTCCGCGGCGACGGCACGTCAGGCCTTTACCGCCTGTCCCGACAGGGCATCATGCTCAACTCGGAACGGGTGGTCATAGAGACCCGTGACCGGTTCAAGAGCGAGGTCATTCTTTCCACGCAAGAGTTGAGCCGCCACCTGGACTACTCGATAGACTATGAGGCCGGCACCATCTTCTTCAAGCAGCCCGTCATGAGCAGCGACGGGAGCTTCAATCCAATCACTATCGTTGTTGAGTATGAGACTATCGATGCCGCAAATCGGTCCGCCACCTACGGCGGACGGGGTGCCGTGAACCTGCTGGACGACCGGGCGCAGATAGGAGCAACGCACGTCCATGAGGGCCGCGTCGGCGGGTCGGGAAACCTCGTAGGCCTAGATGCATCCCTGGACCTGGGGAAGGGCACCACGGTGCGGGCTGAAGTGGCGACGACGAAGACCGAACAGACAGGGGCAACAACGGAGGGTACGGCCTATCTTGCCGAGGTGACCCATCGTTCCGCCGACCTCGACGGGAAGGCCTATGTGCGGGAGCAGGCCCCGGGATTCGGCCTGGGGCAGCAGGCCGGCAGCGAATCAGGAACGCGCAAGGCCGGGGCAGACCTCACCTACCGGCCGAACAAGCCCTGGTCCTTCGGCGGTGAGGTCTTCCGGCAGGACAACCTCTCGACGGGTGCGGTGCGCGACGTGGCCGAGATCCGCGGGCAATACGCAGCCAGCCGGTATGAGTTCCTGGGCGGACTGCGCCATGCCGAGGACACCTTCCCGGGCAGCGCGGCCCAGCGTTCCGAGCAGATATTCTTCGGCGGCCGGTACCAGATGACGGAGCGGACAACGCTTCGGTTCAATCACGAGCAGTCTTTGGCCGGCAACAACGACAACGGGGACTACCCCACGCGGACCACCCTGGGCACCGACTACCAGCTGAGCAGGAGTGCGACGCTCTTTGCGGACCAGGAATGGACCCACGGGAGCAGCCAGGATTCATCTTCTTCGCGCCTGGGCCTTCGCGCTTCTCCCTGGACGGGCGGGCAGATCAGCTCCACGATGGAGCAGCAGGTGACGGAGAACGGGACCAGGCTCTTCTCCACCACGGGCCTGAAGCAGGTCTGGCAGGTGAACAAGACCTGGAGCTTTGACGCCGGACTGGACCGCACCCATACCTTCCGTCACCCCGGCAACACACCGATCAATGTGAACGTGCCGGCGGCCTCGGGCAGCACCGAGGATTACACCGCCGTCTCTCTCGGCGCGGGGTACCGGCAGAAAACGTGGTCATGGACCGGTCGGGTAGAGCGTCGCGTCTCGACGAGCGAAAAGAAGTACGGGATCCTCATGGGCGCCAGCGGCGAGCCCCGCCCCGGCGTCGGTCTGGCCGGCGGCCTCACGCTGTTCCAGAGCGACTACGCTACGGGCGCCGGGCTCAAGACCGGCGATGTCCGCTTCGGCCTGGTGTACCGGCCGCGCGAGACCCGCTGGACCATCCTGGACCGCCTTGATTATCTCGTGAACGAAGAGACGGGAAGCGGCTCCGATTATGACAGCCAACGGTTTGTGAACAACTTCGTGGCCAATTACAAGAGCGGAAACCGGGTGCAAGTCTCCTTCCAGTACGGCGCCAAGTACGTCCTGGAGAGCATCGACAGCACCGACTACAGCGGCTACACGGACCTCATGGGCGTCGAATGCAGGTATGACCTTACCAAAAAGTGGGACATCGGCATCCGGGGAAGCAGGCTTCATACCTGGAGCATTGGTCAGTCGCAGTACGGGAGCAGCGTGTCCACGGGCTTCAACGTGGCAAAGGACTTCTGGGTGAGCGCGGGTTACAACATTACGGGCTTTCAGGATCGGGACTTCTCCCGCTCCGAATTCACCGGTCAAGGGCCCTTCATCAAGTTCCGGATCAAGTTCGATCAGCTCTCCGCCAAGGCTGCGGTGAAATGGTTCGCTGGGCTCTAACAAGGACGGGATACCGGGAGATCCTCAGGACGAGAAGGACTACCCGGTTGCCATTTCAATCATCACTGCATTATTATAGATTTTACCTACAAAGTTGCATCGCAGGACTATCGAGAATGTTGCGGATTTCAATTTGAAAGGTGCAGAGAACATGCGCGGGTGACGCGCCGCCTTTGGCGCGTCGCTGTGGACTCGCATGTTATAGCCTATCTTTGTTTTGCTTCCAGCTACCCCGTTATCGCAACTTGACACCACACTGGATACATCGTTTACTCAAATGACTCCTAAAACTAATTTGGGATTTCCCTTTTAAGAATAGAGGTTGGTGACAATTCGGACAATAAATATTGCTGATAGAATAAATCTGCTTCAGATATAGTAAACCATAACCAATGAGAAAAGCGATTGTCGATTTTGGGGGCAATGAAAAATAATTGACAAAAGCCTCAATAGCCACTCCAAAGGGAAAAAATCCTAAGAAAAGCAATACTACCTTTATCCCCCACTTATTAATTTGAGGGACTATTTTCAGCTTATACTCTTCAGGGCACTCGGACACCGCTGGCATTTTACCCTCTTCCTCTTTTTTCGATATAACAAGTTATTATCGGTTCGAAATACCTTAGCATGGATTCATATCGCGGTCAATGAATTTGAGAAGAAGCTTGACGTATCTAACTGATTTCATTAGAATTCGACCAATAGACTCATATTCACTTTTAGCAACTCATGACAGAATCC
>DMKB01000119.1 GCA_003454665.1 Nitrospiraceae bacterium
CGACACCTCCTTCGCCGATGCCTTCCAGCACGCTCGTGAGGAATTCAAGGGACTGCCGGCTCTCATCCTGCAGGCGCCGCTCGACGGTCACGTCCCGCAGCACTTCGAGCATACGCGTAACGGTCCCGTCCCCGTTCCTGATGGGAGAGGCGGTAACTTCCACGAGCATTTCCTGGCCCTGACTGGTGTAGTGGCGGTGGATAACTTTGGTAGATTTTCCCGATTCGAAGACTTCGAGATAGGGACATTCGCCGTCGGGCAGCTGGCAGGGAGTATCCTGATGGTGAAGGACGTTGTAACAGGACTTGCCGATCACGTTCTCACGGTCATCATTCTGCATGGCGAGGAGCGCATCATTCACCATGATGACGCGGCACCCGTTCTCGATGACCATGATCGGGTCGCTGACGCTGTTAATGAAATCCTGGCAATACTTGTCGCATTCCATGCCTTACTTCTCCGGGTCCCGGAGTGACTGCATCGCGACAGTCCTCTGAATTGGAGGCGCAATCATATGTTAATACAAAAAGTTGCAATTTTCAAGTGTTTTTTTGGTTTTTTGGTAATAGTTGTGCAGCTTTGAAAGGGCGCAATGATGACTTCCTGGCTTGGAGATAAAAAAAAGGGGCCCCATGGGACCCCGGCGATAGTGTAAGTGTGCGGATACATGTTTACCGCTTAGAAATGATACACAAAATTGACCTGGTACGCATCCGTGTCGGTCCGGACGACATATTCGGCGCGGATCTGCATGTTCCGGTTCAGCTTGAAGGCGCCGCCGGCGCCGAACAATACGCCTGAATCATCACCGACATCAAATCCAATTCGGCCAAGCACGTCGATCTTGTCATGGACAGAATAGAACCCTGCCAGGGCCAGCCAGGGGCCGAAGTAGTCCTGGTCTCCCGCGGGACTCTTGAACTTCCCGGTCTTCATGACGCCTGTTTCAAAAGCATTTTTTATCGGCCCGATATCGAAATCTAGGTCGTAGCCGACGAAGATCTGTGGACCGATCGCCGCGTCATACCCGCTCAGATCATTGTAGCCGATTCCGCCGCCGATATAGAATTTGTCCATGTCGAACCCGGCAGCAGCGGCTGTGGTGCCCATTGCCATTGCCAATGCCATGGTCATTGCCATAGCGAGCACCAGAACAGATAATTTTTTCATGATAAATTCCTCCTCTTTGAATGTACATAATATTGCGCGCAGTATAGCATATGATGCCAAGTTAAATCAAGAAAATTAACAAATAAATTTGGGCATATTTTTTGTCAGCTATTGTCCAACTGCTTGATTAAACAAACTATTAAACGTGGTTAATAGATTTATTTCTTGTCTTTTTTTCCTGCCTACGCCATTATCCTGCCCGTGGCCTTTAGGCTATTCATCCTGTCTATTAACTGCAGAAGTCAGTAGTCAGCATTCAGTATTCTATTAACTATTTACTGTTTACTGTCTACTGTATCTGATTTCTCCCTCCGATCTCCCCCTCACCTCGTACCCATTTCCCCTGAAAGAATTTTCCGTATCCCTGTCGTTATCTGCATTTTCTCGAAAAAAAACCCCGGGGGAAACACGCCCCGGGGGATCGTTTGCTGTATCGTCGCCGCTTTTTTAGAAGTTGTGGATAACACCCACGGAGAAGGCGGACGGAGATTGATCATTCGCCAGTCCTGTCAGCGTGTCTCCATGGCCGCCGGCGTTTATATTAAAAGCACCGGTACCGGCATCATTATCCGTCTTCGCGATGGACACGTAGGCCGTGGTGGCCTTGCTGAGCTTGGTCTCTGCGCCGACTGCAAACATCTTGCCGCCAGAGTCAGCCGTAGCGCCAAGGTCATCGGCCATATACATATGGCCCTTGAGGGTTATGTCGCCCAGCTTGAAAGACGCGCCGAAGCCTATGGTGTCACGATCGTTGCCTGCAGTGTTGCCTTCGTCTTCGGTCTTCTGGAGAAATCCGACGAGCCTGAGGGGGTCGCCGAGCTTGAAGCTGGCAGCCACGCGAAGGGCCGCCTCGGAAATCTGACCGGCCGCAGCGTGGTGTTTCTCGAAGGCGCCGGCAACCATGAGCGGGCCGCCCTTGAACTTAACGCTTGCGCCGTAGAGACTGTTCCCGTGATAGTCATTATCAGCATCGGTTGCCGTATCAGCCGAATAGAGCAGGAAAAGGTCGATGGGGCCAAATTTGTTTTTGTAGCCGATGATGTTATTGACCCGTCCGTCCCATCCACCGACAGCGGTGATGTTCCGGGCATCGCCAACGCACTCGGGGAAAAGCGCGATGCTCCTGCCCACCTTCTTCATCGGGGTGTCATGCTGGCCGATCATCACCGTGCCGATGCCGCCCTTTACGCCAACGTAGCGGTTGCGGTCTCCCAGATTGCCTACACCTTCACCGTCCGCCAGGATCGAACTCTCGAGCAGCCAGATGAGAGTCATGCCGTTGTCCAGCCGCTGGTCGCCCTTGAAGCCAATACGGGTGGAGTTGCTGGCCACGACAAGGTTCGGATCCTCGTATTGCGTACCGGCTGCGCCGTCACCATCGATATAGTCGACGGACATATGGATCTTGCCGTAAACCGTGGCTTCCGCAAATGCGTCGGAAACCGGGCCCATGCTGAAGGCCAATGCGAATACTGCTACGAGTACCAGAAACTTCTTCATCGTTCATCCTCCTTGTTTGTTTTTCCCGGGGAAGCCCGGGAAACTGGTTTATACACCAAATCAATCCTGAATCTGAAACGATGCTGCCTGTTTCTGAGCCGATATTCTGCGCTCGTTCACCCCCTCCTTTCTTTCTAAAATATAACCGTAAACTGTTAGCCACGAACGTACACGAAGAAAAACCAAGTCAACAACAAGCTGCTTTTTGCCTTCGTGGCGAATCCTCCTGACTTAAAAGGGCTTCGCGAAGATCTCGTCCGTCGTTGCCTCGAACCCCTTCAGCAGGCGGGACGTGACGGTGCTGTGGGGACCGAATATGCCGTGCACCTCGTAGTACACAGTCTTGGCCCGCGCTCCCGCCTCCCAGGGCAGGCCGCGCCGCAGGCTGTAGACCTCGACGGTCCCGGTGTCCGGGTCAACCATCCAGTATTCCTTGACGCCGTACCTGGCGTAGAGCTTCATCTTGAGCTCGCGATCGCGGGCGGCGTGGCAGGTGGAAATCACCTCCACCGCCAGATCGGGGGCAGCATGGATCTTTTTCCTGATAATATGGTAGCGCTCCCGGGCGATGAATATTACGTCGGGCAGAACAACGTCTTCCTCCGAGAGGATGACGTCGATGGGAGAGGGAATGACCACGCCGAGTTTGAGCAGGCCGACGTGGCGGTCGAGGAGTTTCACGAGGTTCTTGACCACAACCTGGTGTCCGTAACCCGGAGTGGGCTCCATAATGAGGTCGCCGCCGATGATCTCGGCGCGCTTCTCCTCCGGCAGGAGCAGATAATCGTGATATGTAAATCTGATAGTGGAATTCATCAGTAATTTTTTGAATCCGCCACTACGATACTACATGAATCACTTACTGCTTACAGAAGGTGGTTCATACCCGTTTCAGGTGCAATCGTAAAACGTAGGAAAGTTGCAAAAAATATAGCAAACTTCTCCGGTCAAGTCAAGGGATTTTCGACGGGGAGCCGAATACGGGTATGGTGAGCGAAGGGCTTAAGTTGCCATTTTGTGAAACTTCCCACAACCGGGATTTATCCATTTACGGATAGTGTATTTTCCCCAGACCCGCTTCGCCCTCATTGCGCCACGGGCCTTTCTGTTCGCGTCGATCAGTGGCCCCCACTACTTGAATGCCTCCTTCTTCAACCCGTAGCGCGCCATTTTCTCATGAAAGTTTTTGATATTGATGCCGGCGTGCTGTGCTGATTTGCTGATATTGCCGCGGTACGTCCTGAGGACCTGGGACAGATAC
>DMKB01000203.1 GCA_003454665.1 Nitrospiraceae bacterium
AGGGGAATCGATAAATGCTGAATCGGTATTCTTAATACTACTCAGGGCATAAAGACAGTTAAACCGTGTTTATCCGTGTCGCCTGGAGGCGCCTACTTCTGCTCATCCGTGGTTGATTTTCTTGAGGCGTTTCTCAATGTGCCTCATCCCAATTCCTTCCCACCCCCATGTCGATCCTGATCGGTACCGACAGTTTCATCACGCCTTCCATGCCGTCCTTTACCAGCTTCTTCATAACCTCAATCTCATCGTCCAGGACCTCGAAGACGAGCTCGTCATGCACCTGGAGGATCATCCGGGAGCCAAGACCCTGGGTTGCAATACCGTCGTGAATGTGTATCATCGCCAGCTTGATGAGGTCTGCGGCCGTTCCCTGAATCGGGGTGTTCACCGCGGTCCTTTCGCCGAAGCTCCTGACCGATGCCGTGGCCGATGCAAGCTCCGGAATGAACCGCCGCCGGTCGAAGAGTGTGGTAACGTATCCGTTCCTCTTTGCGCCCTCTATCGTCGTTTCTATGAACTCCTGGACCCCGGGGTACCGTCCGAAGTAGTTGTCGATATACCGTTTTGCTTCACTGTTTGACACGCCGATATCCTGGGCCAGGCCGAAAGCAGACATGCCGTAGATGATGCCGAAATTAACGGCCTTTGCTTTGCGGCGCATTTCCGGACTTACCTCTTCCTCGGGCAATCCGAATATTTCGGAAGCAGTGCGGCGGTGAACATCGAGGTCTTCATTGAAAGTCTGGAGCAGCGCACGATCCTTGCTCATGTGCGCGAGGATGCGTAGCTCTATCTGTGAATAATCCGCCGAGAGCAGACCCGCGCCGGGTTCGGCAATGAAGGCCTGCCTGATCTTCCTGCCGACATCGGTACGTATCGGGATATTTTGGAGATTTGGCTCGCTGCTCGAGAGCCTGCCGGTTGCGGTTACCGCCTGGTTCAGCGATGTGTGGAGCCTTCCGGTTTTACCATTGACCATGGTCGGCAAAGCGTCTACATACGTGGATTTGAGTTTCATGAGTGTGCGGTAGCTCAGGATTTCCGCGGGCAGCGCGTGGATCCGGGCGAGTTCCTGGAGCACGTCAACGTCGGTAGAAAAGCCGGTCTTTGTTTTCTTGACCGGGGGAAGCTTCAGCGTTACGAACAGAATGTCGGCCAGCTGCTTGGGTGAATTTATGTTGAATTCGACTCCCGCCAACTCGTAAATTTTCTTTGCGATTGTCTCGAGCTCTGCTGCCAGCTGCTTTGACATTGTTTGCAAAAAAACGGAGTCAATCTTCACGCCCTTTTGCTCCATGGCCACCAGAACTTCCATGAGCGGCATTTCGATCTCTCGAAACAGCGTGTCCAGATTCTGATCGCGGAGTTTAGGCTCCAGGGCCTGCTTCAGCCTGAGCGCAATGTCGGCATCCTCGCCCGAATAGGACGTCGCCGTCTCGACGGTCACTTCGTGAAATCCTATCTGTTTTTTCCCCGAGCCGGTGACGTCACGGTACGTGGTGGTTTTGTGGTTCAGGTATTCGATGGCGATTGCGTCGAGGCCATGGGAGGGCTTTACCGGATTTAAAAGGTACGATGCAATCATGGTGTCGAAGGAAATACCCTTTACCGCGATTCCATACTGCCTGAGTACCAGGACGTCGTATTTCAGGTTTTGGCCGATTTTCCTGAGAGAGGGATTTTCCAGGACCGGCTTGAGGGAGGAGAGCGCAAGGTCGAGAACAATCTGTTTTGGAGCGTCGGGGTATGCATGGCCGAGGGGAAGATAGTACGCCTGGTACGGGTGCAGCGCAAAGGAAATACCGACGAGCTCGGCCTGCAGGGGATCGAGGGCCGTGGTCTCGGTATCGAAGGAAAACTCCGCTGAGGAAGAAAGCGTCTGAACGAGTGACTGCAGATCATCGATCTGGAGAACGGATGTGTATACGGCGTCTTTTTCCGGTTTTAGTGAGACCTGCCTAAGCAGCGAGGTAAACTCGAGTTCCCTGAGCATCTGGAGCAGGGCAGGGTTATCAGGCTCCGTTACCTTCAGGCTTTCGTAATCAATGTCGAGGGGGACATCCGTCTGCAATATGGCGAGGTGCCTGCTCAGCCGGGCACTGTCCGCGTGTTCCATGAGGGATTGCCTGAGTTTGGGCTTGGTTATATCCTGCGCGTGGGCAAGCAGATTTTCTACTGTTTCATACTGCGTGATGAGTGTTCGTGCAGTTTTCTCGCCGATACCGGGTACCCCGGGGATATTATCGGCCGTATCTCCCATGAGGCCCATGATTTCGACTACCCGGTCGGGGGGAACGCCGAACCGTTCTTCAACGTCTGCCGGTTTATATACCCGTTCCTTGAGTGTGTCGTAAACCGTTATGTCCGCGCCCACGAGCTGGAGGAGATCCTTGTCTCCCGTAACGACGATTACGTCCATGCCGTCGGCGGACGCACGCGTTGCAATGGTGGCGATCACATCGTCGGCTTCCTGGCCATCCTGCATAAAGACGGGGATACGGAACGCTTCTACCAGCTTATGGATGTACGGTATCTGGGGAATGAGATCCTTCGGCATGGGCGGCCGGTGCGCTTTATAGTCCTTGAATTCCTTGTGTCTTCTCGTAGGTCCCTTGGGATCAAAGGCGATTGCGAGCAGGTCGGGTTCTTTTTCCTTGATGACCTTCAAGAGCATGTTCACGAATCCGAAGACGGCGTTCGTCGGTCGTCCGGTCGACGTTGACAGACCCCGCACCGCATAAAAAGCGCGGTAAATATATGAGTTTCCGTCAATAATATACAGCCGGGGCTTTGTGTTCCGGTTCTTCATGGGCCGGAGTATAGCCCAAGTACTTTCAAAACACAACCCCGGAGCATCGGTGTGTCAAGCCAAAGCAATAATGTCCGGTTTTAGAGTGCCTCAGTTGTTCGCTGCGCTCCTCTTTTTCTCACCGGCTTGTATGGGCGTTTCCAGGGATGATTTGAAGGCGGCGGCCATCGGGAGGTAAAGCCGCTGCCGAACCATCACCTGGGACAGGAATCATCCGTGCTCGCCTGACTGACGGCAATCGGGCGCCGGGCTGCTGTTTTCGGGAAACTGGTGGTTTTCGCTCAGTATGCTCAATATCGCTCAAGGGCCTCGATTCGACAACACCCACTAACCAGTTGAAATATAAGAACTAAGTTTTTAGAAATCTTTGGTATTCTTTTTGCTACATAACTTATGTACAGCAGGACCGGCTTCAGGGGATGTATTTTTTTTGGAGAACGTTATGGAGTGGAGCGTGAGAAACGCGAATTATGAGAAGGTTTTGGCCGTAATGGAGATATACCTGAGTGAACGGTATGCAAAAATCTGTAATTGCCCGCGATGCAGAAACGATATTGCTGCTCTTGCACTCAATTATCTGCCGCCCCATTATTACGTCGAGAGTGAAAACCATAAAGACCTCGGCTCTCCCTGGGTGATGGTGGAGACAGCCGTGGCAGAGGCGATCGACCGGGTTGTCGAGTATCCGAACCACCCGAACGAACCAAAAGTGGCGTGACGGGGAGGGAGATTTCCGGCAATGATCCAAGTTGACTTCACGGTGAGAGAATGATATAAGGTATTAGTATGAAAAGACTTTCTCGCCTCATAGGTGCGATCCTCCTGGCATTCTTCATTGTTCTCCCGGCAGCGGTCGCCCCGTCCGCAAAGCCAGCCGATGGGAAAACGGCAGAGAAGCCATGGCTATGGCCCTTACCTCCCGAGACGCCGCGGGTGCGCCATATCACCACATTCATCACCCCTGAAGACCTCGGCGTGAAAAAGGGGTTCTTTGCCAAGTTGTGGGAATTTATTGCCGGAAAGGACGACGTCGACCGGATCATTTCACCACATGGGATCACGGCTGACGGAAAAGGAAAGGTCTATGTCGCCGACTGGGGGGCGGCCCGCGTTCATTATTTCGACTTCAAGAAAAAAAAGTACGATCAGTTCAGAAAAATCAAGAAAGGGAACCTCGTCTCGCCCATCGGCGCTGCACTGGACGGAAGGGGTTTGCTCTATGTCACGGATTCCGCTTTGCGGAGGGTTTTTGTCTTTAAGGGCAAAAAAAACAAAAAGGTGATCGGCGACGACAGTCTGAAACGGCCGACAGGCATAGCAATCAACAAAAAAAAGAAAAGGGTTTATGTGGTGGATACCCTCGGTCATCGCGTGGACGTGTTCGGGTTGGATGGAACGAAACAGTTCTCCTTCGGGAAGCGGGGCGTCGGGACAGGGGAGTTCAACTATCCGACCCATATCGCTGTCGATGCAAAGGGTATCGTGTATGTGATGGACACGCTCAATTTCCGGGTGCAGATATTCGACGGTAAGGGGACCTTTCTTTCGACCTTCGGCGGCAACGGCACGAGCATCCATGATTTCATCAAGCCCAAGGGAATTGCCGTGGACAGCGAGGGGCACATCTGGGTGTCCGACAGTCTGCGGAACAGCATCCAGGTGTTCGACCGAAAAGGACGGCTGCTCCTTATCTTCGGAAAAATGGGGATCAAGGCGGGAGAGTTCAACGTTCCTGCCGGCCTGTATATCGACGGCCGGGACAGGCTGTACGTGGCGGACAGCTACAATTATCGGGTGCAGGAGTTCCAGTACCTGAAAGCAGTTGACAAGAAAAAATGAGCGGGCCGTACGTTGCACGCTCCCGGTTAGCCATGACCAGGGAACTGTTTTCCGGAAAGGTGTTGCTATGAGGCGTTACGGGATAGCCATCCTCGTTAGTGTTGTCATCCTGTTCATGACGGTCAAGGATTCGGCGGCGCTGACTATTAAAAATTCCAAGCATGACCTTTCAACAGGCAGCACCGGGGCGACGATCAAGGCCGCAGCCGCCGGAGGCACGTCTCGGGTCTGCGTGTTCTGCCACACGCCGCATTCCGCGAATCCCGATGCCTTGGCGCCGCTCTGGAACCGGAAG
>DMKB01000284.1 GCA_003454665.1 Nitrospiraceae bacterium
CCTGATATATGATGCATCGTCGGGGGCGTAATGAACTCTTACGATTTCGCCGCCAAAAGCTTCTACCTTCTTCCTGATGACGGGGGCGAAGGCGTCTTCCTTCCTGCCGTAAAAAATCTCGTTTCCGGTGATGACGATCCCAGCGCGCGGTTTCCGCAGTTCCTTTACCTCAATCACCCCATTCCTCCGCATTTCGCATTCCGCACTCCGCACTTGTGAAGCAATCGCCACCGTCTCTTCGACTATTTTCTTTTTGATCACCAGCGGAATGGCGCGGGTACCCGCAACGACTTGTCCTGTCTTCACGAGCGTATTCCCATGAAGGGTGGCGCACATTACTTCGCCAAGCATGTTGCATTGAAGGAGGGCTTTTTTATTCATGGTGAGGAGCCCGTCCCGGGCGGCGACAATATTGATCTTTCCTTCTTTCGGTTCTTCCCGTATCGCAACTCCCTCTCCCATGAGGGCGGTCGCGATCGCGTATGCCGCCTCGTCCTCGTGCATCTCGTCATCGGCCATAGAGAGAACAAAGAGGTTCTCCTTGCCAAGGTTTCGCAGGTGTTCAATATCCTCCTCTCGTACGATACGGCCTTTTTTGAAAGCCCTTCCCTTATATTCTCCCTGTCGGATCTCCGTTATATCGTGTGCAATGACCATGCCGACGGCCTCGGATAGGGGGATCATCTTGGTACCCACGCCATGCTCAATGGACTGAACGCTCAAATCGTGCATACTTCCTCCTATCTGCCGAAAATTTCCACGAATTTCTCATCAACATTCTCCCGCACGCCTTCCTCGACCGCTGCATACTTTTGTAAAAACTCCCTTGCCTCGTTTGTGAGAACCGAGCCGCCGCCGTTCTTTCCGCCTGCATGCCGTTCCACCAGTTTTATGCCGAGCCGCTCTTCCATTGCCTTGATATAGCTCCATGCCTTTCTGTACGATATGTTTATCTCCTGCGCGGCCTTGTTTATGGAACCATACCCCTCTATTGCCTGGAGAAGAAACCGGCGGCCTCGTCCGAAGACCGGTTCCCCACTTATCTCAATCCATATCTTTGACCTGATCTCCATAACGTTATGGCATTTCTGCATAACCTGTTTCGGCACGATGGAAAATGTCCCCGTCTCCCTGGATTTCCGCCACATCTAAATCATCCGCCTATTTTTGATAGTGGTTTCAGGTAGTCAACATGCTGCTCAGAAGGTATAGAGTGTCTCTCGGGTTTGCTCTGAACGGCCAGCCTCAACAGCCGTTCGACCTCTTTGTCCGTGGATCCCCTCCTCATAGGTGCTTTCAGATCGATCTCTGTTTCAGAAAAAAGGCACGGCCTGAGCGTTCCCTCCGACGTCAGCCTGAGACGGTTGCATGACTCGCAGAAGTGGTGCGTCATCGGGCTGATAAATCCGATTACCCCTGAAGCGCCTTCAAACCGAAAATACCGCGCGGGCCCTGACTTTCTGATCTTCACCGGCAGGAGCGGTCCGATTTTTGATACTCTGCCTTTTATTTCCTCGGTCGATACGCACCTATCCCAGCTCCACAGATCCCGGGAACCGGTGGGCATGAATTCTATAAATCTCACATGAAGGGAAGTATTTACCGTTAACCGGCCGAAGTCTTCAACCTCGTCATCATTGATCCCTCTCAGTGGAATCATATTGATCTTTATCGGCTCCAAACCCGCCCGTTCAGCTTCGAAAATCCCTTTGAACACCTCGTCAATATCCCCGCCTCTCGTTATTTCCCTGTATCTCTCGGGATATAAAGAATCGAGGCTTACATTCACCCGCTTCAATCCCGCGTCAGCGAGCGCCCGGGCATGCCTTTTTAATGCCTGTCCGTTGGTGGTAAGGCTTATATCCTCGATCCCTTCGACGGCGCTTATTGATTCAACCAGAAAAGGGAGGTTCCTTCGCACGAGCGGTTCGCCGCCCGTGATCCTCACTTTTCTCACGCCGAGACCTGCGGCAATCGTTACTACCCTTGTAATCTCTTCATAGCCCAAAAGACTTTTATACCCGATCGGCCGTATCCCCTCAAAGGGCATGCAGTAAATGCATCTGAGATTACACCGGTCGGTAACGGATATCCGCATATAATCGATTACCCGGTCATATTTATCCCTGATGTCCATACGTGCGCTCCGAAAGCAAATGTTCTTTTTTATCGCGGGGTCTGTCTTTCTCTATTCCCTTCCGTTATGACTTTTTAGCATAACGCTTCACGAAAATTTTGAAATTTGAACTTTGCATTCTTCATTGAACGGCGTATAGTATCCGCCTCCTGCGCAGTGTTTACAGGACACCTTCCCCTCCCGGTAGATTTCTCTCATATCCTGAACGTGTTCGCCGCAATTTTCACACGGTACCCTGCTCAAAGGCCTCCCGGGCATGTCCTGCCGCGGGATATGTACCTCCACCTCTTCAGAATAAAAAAGCTCTTCATCAAGCATTACCTTGTAAGCCTCAAGTTGACAGCGGTATTTATCCCCTATCCCGGGAAAATACTCTTTTGCCTTTTCCTTTGCCGCTTCCTTCGCGACCACCCTGACTGCCTTTCCCGTTGAAAGATTCACGAAGGTTGCCGCCATTTTGCCATAGTCCATGAACTTCATCGTCCTGTGGCCGAGGCTGCATCCTGTTATGGACTGGATCGCATCTGTGGCGCAGCGGTCCATCTCTACGAATACGATGATACTCTTCCTGTCCCTTCCTTTCGGGTCTTCGATACCGACTCTCTCGAGCCCGAGCATGGACATCTTCACGCCGAGCACCTGCCCGGGGCAGAGATGGCCGTGAATCTTCACGGACTCATGGAGGAGTTTTTCAAAATCCACGCCGTTCACCATGGCCTCTTCATGCTCCTTCCACCAAACCGTATTTCAAAGGGAAGAAGTATCCCCGCCTTCCTGCTTTTTTTCCTCATCAGATTTTTTGGTTACCGTATCAGTCTCTTCCACCACCGATATCCCTTTCTTGAAATTTCTCAATGCCTGGCCCATACCTTTGCCCATCGCAGGCAGTCGCGACCCGCCAAAGAGTACAAGTACGATCACCATGACGATCATGAGTTCCTGGGTGCCTACGGGGAACATTTTCTCCCTCCCGAGCTTCCCCGTTACCCTTTGTCGTTTGCGATGACGCCGCAAAATGAACTACGGCCGATCATGCCGGGGGGGATTCTCCCGGCGGGAGCATTGCCTGTACCATCTCATGTTCCGCGGTGACGAACGCTGATGCTATCCAGGCAAGCTCGCCGTAGAACGGTATCTGTCCGGAGTTCCGGATTTTATCGGCAAAGCCGGGAATCCATTTCGTCATGTGGCGATCGAGAAAATCCTTTTGTGCAAGGACATAGCCCTGCAGGAGTTCCGGCGTCTCCTCTGCCCCCGCCTGCGCCTCCTTGAAGGTCAGAAAATGGAGAAACTCCATCTCAGCGCTCACATGGTCGGGAAGGTCTCGCTTGCCCTCTTCCCGGCTCATACTCAACCCGAACTGTTTAAAGAACTCGCTCACCTCGAGCATGATGGATGTCCGGTCTTCGTCCTTTCGGTGCAGGCCTTCATAGGGCGGGCATGAGGGCTCCAGGTCGCCTACTTCGAAGATGCGGACAAATTTCTCCTCAAAATCTCCGAAGGTGAGCCCTGCCATATCCTCCTGAATCTTTCGGTTCACTTCCTCTTTTTTATCGAG
>DMKB01000212.1 GCA_003454665.1 Nitrospiraceae bacterium
GACAGACAGACAGACAGACAGATACACCATTCATGGCTCTCTGCCCGATATGGGCAATAATTATTGGGAAAGTGCTGAACATCTTATCTCTTTACGTTACCGCCTCGCCTGTGATAAAATAGAAGGCTGTGAATCCCGATTATCCTACGATCATTCCGCGTCCTGACCATACCATTTCGAGAAAGTGGATCAGCCCGAACGCCGTCCGGGTGCTCTATCGCCTCAAAGAGGGGGGATACCAGGCATACCTTGTCGGCGGCGGGGTGCGGGACCTGCTGCTCGGCCGGGAACCGAAGGACTTTGACATCGCCACGGATGCCACGCCCGGCGAAGTCAAAAAGCTCTTTCGCAACTGCCGTCTTATCGGGCGGCGGTTCCGTCTCGCCCATGTTTATTATCATAATGAGATCATCGAGGTTGCTACGTTTCGCTCCCAGGCCGTGCTGGATTCCGGTGAGGCAGAAGTTACGCAGGCGCCCGGGCCACAGGCTGCGGCCCCCGCTGCAGAGGGGGGACCGGCCGTTGCAGTACCGCCCCGGCCACGCCCGCCCCGCATGCTCAAGACCGAGGACGGCATGATCCTCCGGGACAATGTTTTCGGCGCGCCCGGGGAAGACGCAGTCCGGCGGGACTTCACGGTCAATGCCCTGTTCTACAACATCGCCGACTTTTCGGTAATCGACTACGTCGGCGGGGTGGACGATCTCCGGAGGGGACTCATCCGTATTATCGGCGACCCCGAGGTGCGGTTCACCGAAGACCCGGTACGCATCATCCGGGCGGTGCGGTTTGCGGCCATGCTGGGGTTCGCGATCGAAGAAAACACGTACCGCGCGATGCTGGCGCTGCGCAATCGAGTTGCCCTCGCCTCCAACGCAAGGCTCTATGAAGAGACCCTCAAACTGTTTCTCCTCGGCGAGGGTGAGAAAACGTACCAGCTGCTGCGCAAGACCGGGCTGTTCGGCGTGCTGTTCCCCCGGCTGAATGAATGGGTCGATACCGAGGCAGAAGGGTTTCCGCACACGAGAATCGGCAAGGCCCTCGAGTGGGTGGATGCCTGCGTCCAGGCAGGCAGACAGCCCGTCACCCATGTGCTCTTCGCCCTCGTGATCGGCCAGTATCTGGAAGAAGGGGCCGCAGAATTGCAGCGGACGGGAACCTCTTCCCATGATGCCATTGAGCAGGCTGTCGCAGGATTTCTGGGGGAGCAGGCACCCCGGGTCTTGATCCCGAGAAAAGTGGGCCTGGGCATACGCGATATTCTCTTGAACCAGCATCGCTTCGAAAAGACCGAGGGCAAACGGCCCCTGTCTTTTCTTAAAAGACAAGGTTTCGAGGATGCCTTCGAGTATTTTCGATTTACGAGCGAGGCAACGGGAGAAAAGAGGGAGCTCCGCGCATGGTGGAAGGACTTTATCAAAAGCCATCCCCGGGCCCTTGAGGGAAAGGGAGAGAAACAAGCCGCAAAACCACCCCCCCCGGCACCGGCAGCCCGGAGAAAACGACGGAGACGAAGGGCTGGACCGGCAAAGCGAAATCCGGGAACAGGGCCGAAGAATTGATCCACGAAGGACACGAAGGGCCACGAAGGAAGACTGAAAAAGTGAGCCTTATGTATAAAAGCTTTCATTCAAAAAAGAAACTTCAACAGAGATTTTTTTACTATTTATTAAATCTTCGTGTGACTTCGTGTCCTTCGTGGATAAGAGAGAAGTATTTCCTATGCCGAAGCCTCCTAGATTTTTCATAACCCCTGACCAGGTACAAGGGAAGCAGATCACGGTTTCCGGGGAAGACCATCGCCATATCCGTACGGTCCTGAGGAAACAGCCCGGTGATATGCTCATGCTGTCCGACGGCCAGGGCACGGAATACATTACCAGGATCATCCGTTCCGACCGCTCGGGAATCACTGCCGAGATCACGGAGCGTTCCACCCGGGAGATCAGGTACCCGCGGATCACCCTCGGCCAGGGACTTCCCAAATCAGACAAGATGGACTGGATCGTTCAGAAAGCCACGGAGCTCGGTGTGGCGAAGATCGTCCCCCTCATGACGGAACGTACCATCGTGAAGGTCAAAGATGAAGAGAAACGGATTGCCCGGTGGCAGCGGATCTGCCGGGAGGCAGCGATGCAGAGCGCCAGGCCCGACATTTCTCAGGTGGGCCCCATAACGTCCTTCCATGATTTTGTCATGACCCCTGCGCGTGAACCCAAGACCCTGCTGCTTCTCCCCTGGGAAGAAGGGACTGAACCGATCAAAAATGTCCTGAGAAACAATCCCGAAGTACAACATATCGTGGCCATTATCGGCCCTGAAGGCGGTTTGTCCGAAGCTGAGGCGCGTAGCGCAGAGCAGCAGGGTTTTTCCACCGTGAGTCTGGGGCCAAGTATCTTGCGCTCCGAGACCGCGGCTATGGCGGTCTTGAGCATGGTTGTCTACGAATATCTGTAATAATACGCGAAAGAGAGTCAGCAATTTTTACAACGTTCCGATTTGCAGCGACGTATCCGTTTGAGAGAATTCTTACCGTTGTTCGGTTGCAGGTCAGGCGATAACAGGGAGCGGTGCTTGCGATGAGTGTGGATTATTCTCAGTTACGGCGGCCCATACACCGGATGCCCGGCTTTGTGAAAGACGCATTGGAGACCAACGGGCTCATGGGAGCGTATCAGGACCGTCCGGCGTACCAGCAGAACGACTACATCGGTTGGATAAACAGCGCGAAGCGACGGGACACGAAAGATAAGAGGCTTCGTCAGATGCTGGACGAACTGAAGCGAGGTGGCGTGTATATGAAAATGAAACACGCTGCTTCAAATAAGCAGGGGGGCAGAGAATAGCAATGTTCAAGTCTGACCCCATGCGCCACCTACTAGAAAACAATAACTTAATTTTGATGGAGGCCGCGATTGTCGAGCAGTTGCGACGATCGGGTAGCGTAACGCTTCATCAAACACTGCAGAATGCTCCCTTGATCTATGATGAGGCCGGCAGAAGAGAGCTGAGAACTATCTATCAAGGCTACATTGATATTGCTTTAGAAGCAGACATGCCGTTTCTCATGTGCACGCCAACATGGAGAGCAAACCAAGCCCATATTATGGAGTCAGGAGCCAGCCGCACCATGAATGCTGATGCAGTGCGCTTCATGCAGGAACTTCGTCATGCACAGCGATCAGGCAACGGAATGATAAAAATCGGCGGGATGATCGGGTGTAAAAATGACTGCTACAAACCGGATGAGGGATTATCGACCGCTGAGTCAGAACAATTTCATTCATGGCAAATTGATCAGCTGGCGCGGTCAGGGGTGGACTTTCTGATTGCCGAGACGCTTCCGAATGTTGAAGAAGCCAGAGGCATCGCGAAGGCGATGGAAAAGACCGGTATACCGTACATTATCAGTTTTGTTATTTCCCGGGATGGCCGTGTACTGGACGGCACTGGTCTCAATGAAGCTGTGGAGAGCATTGATTCTGAAACAAACCAAAAACCCCTCGGCTTTATGGTTAATTGCGCCTATCCGACGTTTTTATGCGCCACAAAACAGCCGGCGAAGCTTTTTAAGAGGCTTATTGGCTATCAGGCAAATGCATCGTCATTGGATCATTCTGATCTTGATGGGACAGCCCGATTGGAAACAGAGAGTGTATCTGACTGGGGTGATGAGATGGTCAAGCTGAACCGATCGTATGGTGTGAAAATACTGGGTGGCTGTTGTGGAACGGGGAGTGGGCATTTGCGATACCTTGTTGACAAAATAGATGGCTAATAATCGTGCCAACTCGGGCAGCCAAAAGCGGCACAGCTTCCGCTTCGCTAGGGCCGAACCTTTTATGTCTGGCGGTTGTGCGAGACATTAACATTATGAAGAACATCATTGAACATAAAGATACTATAGTGTTTATCCTGTCTGTCCTGTTGACGTACGGATGTGCAAATGGACCCGTTTCTCATCCAGATCCCGGTAACCGTATTGAAAGCATGAAAAACACCGTCCGTTATCTCGCCGGGATCAATCCATCGCGGAGTTATGATCACCTGGACTCAATGAAGAAGTCAGCAACCTACATATCGCAGAAATTTGGAGAATACGGATTAACACCGCAGGAGCAGGAGTTTGTCGTCTCCGGCACGACCTATGTGAACATCGTAGCCAGTGTCGGTCCTCCGGGGGGCAGTCGCTTGGTAGTCGGCGCGCATTATGATGTATGCGGTAACCAGCCTGGCGCTGATGACAATGCAAGTGGAATCGCAGGACTGCTGGAAATCGCCCGCTTTGCGAAGAAGCATGAATCTGAACTCCCCTATGGGGTCGACTTCGTTGCATACGCTTTGGAAGAGCCTCCCTTCTTCGGGACCAATCATATGGGAAGTTATGTGCATGCTGAGTCCTTACACAACAATAACGTCAAGGTGAAAGGTATGATCTGTCTCGAAATGATAGGCTTCTTCACCGATAAAGAAAACTCGCAAGCTTATCCGTTGTCCATCATGCGACTATTTTATCCATCCAAGGGAAATTTTATCGGAGTCGTCAGCAATTTTGGGAGTTCTTCTCTCGCCGCGCAAATTGCTGAACACCTGGGTGCGACTTCGCTCGGCGTAAGAACATTGAAGGCGCCGTCGTTCGTAACGGGCGTGGATTTTTCTGATCACCGTAACTACTGGAAGTTTGGCTATGACGCGGTCATGATTACTGATACCGCCTTCTACCGGAACCGCAATTACCATCAAGAGACTGATAGCATGAGCACGCTGGATTTCGCTAAAATGCATGAAGTCATCAAAGGTATCTGTTGGAGTATTCTTAACCTGAAATGATTTCTCACCATTGCATTGCAGGCGGACGCGGGGTGTCGCCCGCGTCACTGAAGGCGGCGATTCTCCCATAAGCGCATCCCTGTATTTTGCCTTTTTCCCCTAATTCCCGGGATTATTTCCCGCGGGCCCGGTATTTTCCTTGACCGAAAAACTGCAGTTATGTTAATATCACTCTCTACGGAGAGGACGGCACTATGAAACTGGCGATAAGCTGCGACCACGGCGGCTGGGAATTGAAAGAGCAGATTCTCGAAATTTTACAGCGGGTTGAAAATATCGACGTTATCGACTACGGAACCATGAGCCGGGATTCCGTCGACTACCCGGACTACGCCCGGGAAGTGTCGGAGGGCGTGGCCGAGGGCACGATCGACCGGGGCATCCTGATCTGCGGCACGGGCATAGGGATGTCCATCGTCGCCAACCGGTACCGGAATATCCGCGCCGCCCTCTGTAACGATATCTACACCGCGAGGATGAGCAGGCTGCACAACAACGCCAACATCCTCGTGCTGGGCGGCAGGGTCGTGGGCCCGGGCCTTGCCGGTGAAATCGTGAAGACCTGGCTCGAGACCGAGTTCGAAGGGGGCCGCCACCAGAAGCGGCTCGACAAGATAGCGCAGCTCGAGAAAACAGTAACGGGAGAGCAATGAACGAGTTACGGGACATGGACCCTGAGGTTTCAGCGGCGATCAGGGGCGAAGAAGAGCGCGAACTGAGCAAGATCGTGCTCATTGCCTCTGAAAATTACGTGAGTAATGCCGTTCTCGAAGCACAAGGTTCCGTGCTGACGAACAAATATGCCGAAGGGTATCCGCACCGGCGATACTACGGCGGATGCGAGTTCGCCGACGAGGTGGAGGAACTCGCCATTGCGCGCGCGAAGCAGCTCTTCGGCGCGGAACACGTCAATGTGCAGCCCCACTCCGGGTCCCAGGCCAATATGGCGGCGTACTTCAGTGTGTTAAAGCCCGGCGATACCATCCTCGGGATGACTCTGTCCCACGGCGGCCACCTGACCCACGGC
>DMKB01000369.1 GCA_003454665.1 Nitrospiraceae bacterium
TGGCTCTTTTCCGGGTGGAACTGGACTGCGACAATGTTGTCCTTCCAGATACTCGACACGAACTCGATGCCGTATGTCGTCGTTGTTGCAATCACCCCGGGATCGTCCGGCACGACGTAGTAGGAGTGCACGAAGTAGAAGTGGCTGGCGTCCGGCACTTCTTCGAGGGCCGTCGGCCGTCTCTTGATCGAGATCGTGTTCCATCCCATGTGGGGGATCTTTAATGTTGCCTGTTGCGCGCTGCGCGTTGCGAATTCAGGGCCGCTGAACCGAATGACCCGGCCCTTGATGATGTCCAGGCCCTTGTGGACGCCGAATTCCTCTCCCTCGGTGAACAGGAGCTGCAACCCGAGGCAGATGCCGAGAAAGGGCTTGCCGGACTCGATGCTCTTGTGCACCGAGTCGATCACGCCGTACTCCTCAAGGTTCCGCATGCAGTCGGGAAAGGCGCCCACACCGGGCAATACGACCTTATCAGCGCTCAGGATGGCCCTGGCATCGCTCGTGACGACGGCCTCATGGCCCATGCGCTCGAAGCCCTTCTGCACGCTCCGGAGGTTTCCCATTCCATAGTCGATAATAGCGATCATGGTACGCGTACAGCAGTAGTCAGAAGCCAGGAGTCAGGAGAAGATGAGTGACATGCAGATGCTTGCCTGGCGTTAACTCCTGAATTCTGGCTCCTGTCTTCTGTCTCCTGTCTTTATGGATCAGATTTTGCCCTTTGTCGAAGGTATACCCTTGACTCGTGCATCGAGGCCCGTGGCTTGGTCCAGGGCACGGCCGAAGGCCTTGAACGTTGCTTCGAGCATGTGGTGTACATCGCGGCCGTAGAGAAGGCGGACGTGCAGATTGATACCGGCATGGTTGACGACAGAGCGGAAAAAATCCTCGACAAGCCCAGGATCGAAGTCCTTGAGCTTGTATTTTTTCGGCAGCTCCATCCCGTACGCGAGGTACGGCCTGCCGGACAGGTCCATTGCCACCTGCGCCAGGGTTTCGTCCATGGGCACCGTGGCCTCGCCGTATCTCCGGATTCCTATGCTTTTCCCCAGGGCCTTTTTGAGCGCCTGCCCGAAGGCGATGCCGAGGTCTTCCACGGTATGGTGAAAGTCGATCTCCGTGTCGCCCCTGGCCTTTACCGTAAGGTCGAAGAACCCGTGCTTGGCGACGTGCGAAAGCATGTGATCCATGAAGGGGATGGAGGTCTTGATGGAGTAGACCCCCTTGCCGTCAAGGTTCAGGGACATGCGTATGTCCGTCTCTTTGGTTTTTCGCTCTATTGTGGCTTTTCTCGGCATTATAAGTTCCTGTTATTGCCACTGATGGACACTGATGTACACGGATACAAAAAAAACGAGAATTAATCCGTGTCTATCCGTGTAAATCCGTGGCTAAAATTTGTTGCACTTGCCTTACGAATTCGTTATTTTCCTCTGGCGTCCCGACGGTCACGCGCAGACAGTTTTTGAGCGGCCCCGGCTTGTCGAGATTTTTGACGAGGATTCCCGCCTGCTTCAGCTTGTTGTAGATCCCTGTTGCGTCCGTGTCGGTTCTGAACAGAATAAAGTTTGTTTCAGAGGGAGAGGGAACAATGCCCGGCATCTGTGACAGTGCATTATATAATCTTTCCCGCTCTGAAATCAACAGGGAAATCTGCTGTTCCAGCACATTTTTGTGCTTGAGCGCGATGCCAGCCGCTGCCTGGGAGAGGACGTTGATATTGTACGGCAGCCGGATCTTGTTCAGTTCGCTCAGGACCTCCGGCGCGGCGATCAGCGCTCCGACCCGCAGGCCGGCGAACCCTATCTTTGATAAGGTGCGAAGGATGATCATGTTTGGATACGCTTCAAGGGAGGGAAGGAAGGATGTCCCCGAGAAGTCGAAATAGGCCTCATCGATCACGACAGCGGCGTTCGCCTTGTCCAGAATTTTCCGTATCGCCTCGTCGGAGAAGCGATTGCCCGTGGGATTGTTGGGACAGGCGAGGAAGATCACCCGTGCCTTTGTTTCCCGCGCTTTCCTGATCAGCCTGTCCGGGTCAAGGCTGAAGTCCTTCGTGAGGGGTATTGTCGCCACCTCCTGCGAGAGCGCCCGCGAGATAATCTCGTACATGGCGAAGGTCGGTACCGGAAAGAGCACAGGACCGCCGAAGGCGAGGATGATCGCCTGGATAAGCTCGTCGGAGCCGTTTCCGAGGATCGTCTTCTCGGCATCGATATTCCAGAATTCCGCAATTGCCTGCTTCAGTTGTTTCGCCGAGGGGTCAGGATACCGGTTGATCTGCGCCGTCCGTGCTGCCTCGGCGATTTCCTGCTGAATCTCCTCGGGCATGGTGCCGGCGTTCTCCATGGCGTCGAGCTTGATGCGGCAGGGGGTTTCGTCGATGGTGTAGGCCTTGAGCTTCCGCACTGACGGCCTTATGAAGCGAATTATCTTTTTTATTTTAGACGCTTGTGACGGCATAACCCTTGAAATATACAGGAAAAAGAGGCTTCATACAAGGGGAAAATTATGCTCTTTGCCCCATACGTCTACCCGCTGAACCCGCTACTGTTACAATTTCTAACAATCAGTTGACAGATTATCGAACATGTGATAGTATGGTGTCATAAGGAGATAAACCCAAATGAGCATTTACGGGAAAATAGGACATCGGATCAAAGCGTTACGGGAAAAGGCCGGAATGAGCCAGGAAGCGCTTGCGCGGAGCATGAAACTGCCGCGGCCGGCCATCTCGCAAATCGAGAGCGGCGCGAGGAAGATAGCTACCGACGAGCTTATCAAGTTTTCGCAGGTATTCCATGTGTCTGTGGATGACCTCCTGAATCCCGGAAAAGAGCCGGAAGTGAGCCTGCAAGTCGGGAAGAGGCAAAAGGAGGCCAAGCCGCAGATGAGGATCAGCGTTCCGCAGAATAACCTCCAGAAATTCAAGGAAGTGCTGCTGTACGTTCTGAACAAGGTGGGTGCCAAGGAAAATATCGGCGAGACCGTCATTTACAAACTTCTCTACTTCATAGACTTCGACTTCTATGAAAAATATGAAGAGCAGGTCATCGGTGCTACCTACATCAAAAACACATATGGCCCCACGCCGGTCGAGTTTGTCAAGATTGTCGAGAAGATGATCGAAGATGAAGAGATTGAGAAGATCAAGAGCGAGTATTTCAATTTTCCACAGACCAAGTATTTGCCTCGCAGAAAGCCTGACCTGGCGCAACTGAAGGCGAACGAAGTTGACGTGATCGACGACGTACTGAACAGGCTCTCGGAAATGAACGCCAGCCAGATCAGCGCCTATTCCCACAACGATGTGCCCTGGATGACGACGGAGGACGGAGAAGCAATCGATTACGAATCGGTCTTTTACCGCACGCCGCCCTATTCCGTGCGGGCCTATGCGGAAGAGAGCGGATGAGCGACTCGTTTTATGGCCCCTTCGACGGGACTTTGTTCAAGAAGATAACCCATGTCCCGGAGTTCGAGAGGGACTTGAAGAGGCTGCTAAAGCGCTATGCTTCACTCGAAGAGGACCTGCAGAACTTCATCAAGGTCGCGATGAACCTGTTTCATAAGCAGAAGATCGATAGCAATGCGATCTTTCACATATCCGACCTCGGCATTCACTCGCCGAAAATATTCAAGGCCAAGAAGTTTGCCTGTAAGGCTTTGAAGGGCAAAGGCGCGCAATCGGGCATCAGGATCATCTATGCCTACCACGAGGACGAGGACTGGGTCGAGTTCATTGAGATCTATTTTAAGGGGGATAAAGAGAGCGAGGATAGGGAGAGAATAATAAAATACTACAAATGATGTCGTACGGAAGTGCCATTGGATACAAAGCGAAAAAGACGAGACACTCAGGATCGAAAAAGGGCGGTGGCTCATATTGGGGGCGAAAAGGTGATGCAAAAAAAGAAAGCGACCGCAAACGCCGCGAGGACGGAAAAATGTTGATTCGTGAGACAGAGAGAGTATAATCTCCACATAAACCTGATCGATGAAAGAACCCTCGCGGAACTGATGATCGATTATGGCTTGGGGGCGTCTTCGATCTCGAAGTATGAACTAGTAAGGTTGGACTCCGATTACGTTACGGAAGAACGATTGTGCGGTTGGGATTATTTTTCGATGAAGTCAACTTCTCGGGTTGCCACTAATCAACGCTTGCGCAACGAGACGGCCTGGCGACTGTTGGCGGCGGATAACGCGCCTGCGGTGATCGGCCTGTTGCACGCGCATCTCTTTGAGGGTGAGCGTCGCCTCCCCGGATCGGCCCTGAGTGAGCGTATCAGTCGGGATTTAAGCATGTTGCGCGCGGAAGGCCATGATCTCCCTCAATCCGCTCAGGCGTATCTGGGTCAGTGGCTGGCGGATGGGTTTTTTGAACGTTCTTTCGAGCCAGGAGCCAGCGAAGAGGTATACGAACTTAGCGCCCCGGCAATTCAAGCGATTCGTTTCGTAGACAACCTGTCACAGAAGCGCACGGTTGCCACGGAAACCCGTCTTTCACTGGTTATCCAGCAGTTGACGCAATTGGCCGCGCAAACCGAGACCGATCCTGAGTCGCGCGTCGAGCATCTGATTCGGGAAAGAGCTCGTCTTGATGCCGAGATTGAGGCCGTTCGCACGGGGCGAGTTGAAGCTCTGCCCGAGGATCGTGCGATAGAACGGATACGGGAAATTATTGCTCTCACCGATGAGCTGGCGAATGATTTTCGCCAGGTGCGCGACCAATTCTACCAGCTCAACCGCCAGTTGCGTGAGCGGATCGTCGAAAGTGAGGNNTGGAAGAGTTATTCGCCGGAGTGGATGTGATCGCCGCGAGCGACGCCGGGCGCACCTTCAAGGCTTTCTGGCGGCTACTCACCGACCCGGAGCAGAGCATGGACCTGGAAGATGCTCTTGAGCGACTGTTGTCACGTGAATTCATGCAAGGACTGGATCGCCGGGAGCGGAGGTTCCTGTCCGCTATGACCAAGCTGCTGCTGGAACGTGGCGGCGATGTGCACGACACCTTACAATATTTTGCTCGCAGTCTAAAACAATTTGTGCAAAGCCGGGAATACCTGGAACAACGCCGCCTGAACCAATTGCTCAAGGAAGCTCAACGGCTTGCTCTTGAGATTAAAGATCGCGTCAAACCTACGGATCAGATCGGGCAGACACTGTATCTCACCAGCAGCAAACTCGGTTCGCTGTCCCAGTTCCGCCTGCACGACCCGAGCCGCGACCGGCTGGAGGCAGGCATCCCGCTCGCCGAAACGGCGGAAATTTCACTGGAGGCTGTGGGCGAACTGGTTGCACATTCGGAGATAGATTTCCGGAGCCTTAAAGAATGCATACGTGCCGTGCTTACAAGCCGGGACCAGGTCTCTATCGAGGAAATTCTCGATGAGCACCCCGCAGAACAGGGACTTGGAAGCGTCGTCGGGTATCTTGCTCTGGGTTCACGTCATGGCGTGAAGACACAGCACAAGGAGACCGTGCATTGGCAAGGTCTGGACGGCGTAGACCGCTGTGCCCGTATCCCCCGCGTTTATTTCCTCAAAGGATGCTTCGATGAATCGTGATGAGGAAGTCAAGACACCGGATGCCGCCGAAGAAGGGTCACAGGGAGCAGGCCTGTATCCAGGAGACACCGGCCGGCTGCCGGAAGAGGCGCGCCGGGTGCTGATGCAACTGCTCGCAGGCCCGTCACTCGACGGCAAGCGCCACGGGAAGCTGTGGCCTGCGCTGCGGCGGCACGAAGCCGAGATACGTTCGCGTCTCGCCGAGCTGTTCCTGGAATTAGTGCTGGATGACGATCTTGGAGTGGCTTTCACGCGACAGGCGGACACCGGCGAGCTTGATGCGCCGATTTTGCTGCGGCGCACGCCTCTTACCTTTCTCCAGTCGGTTTTGATGCTCTTTCTTCGTCAAGTGCTGACCGAGGCCGCGGCTCGGGGAGAGCGGGCAGTAGTTTCCAGCAGTGAGATGATGGAGCAGATGAGGGTGTACGAACCCGCCGACAATACCGACAAGTCCGGCTTCGAGAAGCGTGTCCGGGCAGCAGTCGAAAAAATGAAGGAGCACAGCATTATCAGTTCGGTCCACGCCGGTGAGGACCGTTATGAAATATCACCCACGCTAAGGCTGTTGTTCAGTGCTGACGAGATCGCCGCGCTCAACCGGGTGTATGCTTCTATCCGTGATGAGTCGCCAAAGGAGGTCGGCTGATGAGTCAGGAGGAGATGTTCGTGATGGATATGGTACCCGCGGAGCAATATAGAATGCGCCGCCTCCAGGTTTTCAATTGGGGAACCTTTTCCGGCCTGCACGATATTCCCATCGCCGAGGAAGGCTTTTTGTTCATCGGCCGGTCCGGCTCCGGCAAGTCAACGTTGCTCGATGCCCTCTCCGCCCTGCTTGCGCCGCCGCAGTGGCTGGTGTTCAACGCCGCCGCACGGGAGGGCGAAAAGGGGCGCCACGACAGGAGTTGGATATCATATATTCGCGGCGCCTGGGCTGATCAGACGGATGACGCTTCCGGAGAGATCGCACCGCAATATTTGCGGCTCGGCACCACGTGGTCGGCGCTGGCTGTCGAATTTACCGACCGCGAGGGCCGGGTGATAAGTCTCGCGCAGATTCACTGGTTGCGCGGCAGCGCCAACCGCGCCGCCGACGTTCGTCATCATTTTCTGGCCGCGGAGCGATCCTTCGACATCGCGGCAGAGCTTAAAGAATTCGACCTGGATCTGCGCAGCCTCAAGCAGAAGCTTGCGGATGTAAGGCATTTCGAGACTTTCAACGCTTACAGCGAATACTTCCGGCGCCTGCTGGGCATTGAGTCGGATATGGCGCTCAAACTCCTGCACAAGACACAGTCAGCCAAAAACCTCGGAGACCTCAACACCTTTCTGCGCGACTACATGCTCGACCGCCCGCCAACATTTGACGTTGCCAAACGACTGGTTGAGGAGTTTGCTGAGCTGGATGCCGCCCATCAAGCCGTGGTGACGGCCCGCAGGCAGGTGAATACCTTGCGTCCC
>DMKB01000110.1 GCA_003454665.1 Nitrospiraceae bacterium
ACCTTCTGAGCGAAGGCCCAGTTCTTTGCAGCAGATCAGGTACTGCTGGGTGAACTCCTCGGAAAGGTCGTCCACTGCCAAGCCGTGCTCATAGAGCTCCAGTGAGGCCTTCCAGTTTCCTTCGCTTTCGTGAAAGGCGCCCAGCTTTCGGACGCATTTGTGGAGACGTATCCGAAGGTGTTCGCGGTAGGGAAAAGCCCAGGGCGCGACGGCTTCCTCGCCGAGAAAATCGCCGTGGTACAGGTGCAGCGCTTTCTCAAGGCGCTGCAGGATTGTGGATTGCTGATTGCTCACTGAGGATTGTTTTCCTTCGCTTTTCAACTCCGCGTTCCGCATTTCTAACTCCGCACTTGCGAGCATTCGCTCGAAAGCCCACGCGTCCACCCAGCAGAACCGCGGATCGAGGCTGACGATGCCGGCCTTGTATCGAATGATATTTTCCCCGACCAGCTTCCGCAGGCGTTGGAGCGTGGTGGTGAATGCGGAGCGGGCTGCGTCGCCGTCGGCGTGCGGCCAGAGCGCGTCACTGGTCTGGTATTCGTTCAGTCCCTTTTCGCCGGCCGTGATCAGCAGCTTGAGCAGGGCAAGCAATTTCCGCGGTTCCCGTCCCTCGAAGCGGAAGGGCCCGCCGTCCCGCTCCATCGCGAACCTCCCGAGGGTGTATATCCTGAACGGCCAGGGCCAGTTGTCCAATTTTAGATTTCGGATTGCGGATTTCGAATTTAATTCCGCAGTGGAGCCTGCCCTCGACCTGATCGAGGGCTCTCCACACTCCGCAATCGCATCGGGGGGATTAAGGCCGCGTTTTCGAATAAGATGCCGTACATACGCTACTTCAATCCCGGCATCAAGGGCCTTAGCGCAGAGCTGAGACATGACCTCGGGCCGCCACCAGAATGTGTTCAGATAACCCTGATCTCTGCCCAGGGCCATTGCCTTTCGCAGGGAGATGAGCGACGCGGACTCCTCTCCACGGGCAAGACTGAAATAGGCCCTGCACAAAAGCGCCATGAACTCGATGATGCGGCTCCCCATGGCTTTACAGACGTCGAGGGACCGGGTCAGGTGCGATGCGGCTTTCTTATGTTCGCCCTGCTCATGCAAGACCTGGGCGATTGCACAGTGGCAGATGCCAATGTACATCGGCATGCCGGCTTCGAGAGCAAAAAGCAGGGCCTTTTCCGCATACACAGTTGCGCGTGCAATGTCGCGCTGCATGAGGCTAAACCATGCCGCAATCTCATAATACATGCAGGCATCAAGGCAGCAGGCATCGTTCATCACGGCCCCCATCTTCCTGAGATATTCCTCTGCATGCTCATAATCACCCGCGCCCATATATCCGCTCACTGCCATTGAATAGAGATGCGAATCCCACTGCCGGATCCCCGTGTTCTCGCCGAGTTCCAGACCTTCCCGGACGACCTGCATACAGCGCTGGTGATCCGCCATGCGCACGTAATACACCGCCGCCATCATTCTTCCGGCAATGCGCGCCAGGGGCGAGGCATCCGGAAAAGACATCCGTCTTTCGATGGACTTCATGATCGCCTCCGCTCCCGCATGGTCTCCCACCGATAAATAGTACATCTCCAGATACGCGTCCAGAAAACTTTTAATTTCTCTATCCACAGTCTGCCGCGCTATTTTAAGCGCCCGCTCGAGCCATTGCTTCATATCCCGATGATGGGGCTGCCGCAAGGTCAGCGCAAACAACATGCTTCCGACAACGCGGGCCTCGATTTCCCGGGAGGGGAAACGATACCCCTCCCGGAGCAGGTCGTCGAGAATGCTGATCCATCGGTCTGCGCTGATGTATTCTCGCTTGCCGAGCAGAGTCGTCTCAATCACGCCCGACCAGGAAAGGAATATGCCGGCCGCGTCGCTCTGCGTTCTGAATAAATCAAATGCCCGCTCAAAATACTGTCGGCTCTCCAGCTGACCGTAAACGAAACGGCATATGCCCTTCCAGTAGAGGAGCCAGCCGTTATGGGAAATCAGGCCCGGGGGAATGCAATCAATCCACTCCTCGAGCGTCCTGTCCCGGCCTTGCGTGATCAACGTTCGGGCATGGGAGAGGATCAGCTTCACAAGATCAGCCCAGCTTTCCGCTTTAACGAACAGCGCCGCAGCGTCTTCGATCTGCCCCGCCTCTTCCAGGAGCCTTGCCCCGGTCAGGTGAAGCCCGGTGAGAGCCGCGGCTGAAAAGACCTTATTCGCACGGCTGATCAAAAATTCCCGAAAGATCGGATGGTATTGGTAGCTCAGTTCCCTGTCAAGGCGCTTCTCGGTAAAGTAATTTCTGCGGTTGAGATCCGCAAGAATCTTGGCAGCGGCCTTGTTCGCAGTGAGTCGTTCGGCTACAAGGGGGGTGATTCGCGGCAGAAATGAGGTCTTCAAAAGAAAATCCCTGATGCCCTCCTCATCCCTGTCGAAAAGCTCATTGGCAAAGTAGTCGAACACCTGCTCTGGCGCAAGAGCGGTCAATGCCTGCGGATCAACGGCATGCCGCTTGATGAACTTCGAGAGCAGGATGAGGCCCGCGGCCCACCCGTGGACTTTATCATGCATCCAGGAGATCGCCTCCCAGTTCCGGCTTCCCTCCAGGTGTAACGACGCGATCCCCCGGGATTCCTCTGCGGTCAGTCGCAGTTCATCCCATCCCACGGGGGCGATCTTGTTCCCTGCCAACATACCGGTGAAGGCAAGCGGCGGCTCGGAACGGCTGATGACAATGGCCGAGATGTTCTCGGGTAGGACGGACAGGCCGGTGCGGATGAGCTCGTGAAACGGCGAGTGAGAAGGGACTTCCTGGTAATTGTCGAACACAATCAGATATGGCGGCTTCAAACGGCTGCAGAGGTTCTCAAAATATCTCTGCGTGAATGTGGGGATGCCTGCACGGTATTCCGGGGTAAGAAGCGGCAGAGGCCGCTTGATTCTCGGCGCGGCTTTCTTTGCCGCGAGACCCATATAGTAAAAGAACGTGGCGATGTCTTCGTCGCGTTCATCCATCTGATACCACAGGCAGGGCAGGTTGCGAGCGTCGAGGTAGTCGCAGACGAGCGTTGTCTTTCCCGAGCCGGCGGGGCCGGACACCCATGTAACCGGCAGCTCACGGTCATGATCAAGAAGGCTGAACAATCTCTCACGCCGGAAAACCCGCGGCAGACGCGGACGCGTTATCTTGGCTATGGCGCTGTGTGCGGCTGTTGCGGTCTCTCTATGACCATTCCTCTCACGCATCGCCCCCCCCTGAAGATGTGCGGAATTTTCCTTCCTCAGCGATCAAGAACCTGCCGGCGTGTAATTATCATATATAATTTCCGGCAGATGTGCAATAGAAAGTATGGCACAGCCGTTCCGCCCTTGCCTTTGGCTAGCACTTCTGATATTATCGTGAAGGCTCTCGTACAGGGGACTTGCATCCCATAGGCTCACGCCCGTGCCGGGCGTACACA
>DMKB01000059.1 GCA_003454665.1 Nitrospiraceae bacterium
TCTTGGGCACGCAAGAAAGGTGACGCAGAGGAAAACTTTTTTTATAGCAGAAATAAACGCAGAGACAAGTTAACGACCCACATTAATAATTGCATTTGTATTAATATAATGATCAAGAAATGCGAAGAAAATACTGAAATCTGAATTACACGCTTCAGCCGCGAGCGGTTCGGATGCGACGGCTGAAACACATTTTTATAATCGGCGAATCTTCGTACTCATTGCATAAGGGAGGCATACATGTCAGAGAAGTTGGCTATCGTCGTCGGCGGCGGTCCGGCGCCGGGCATCAACGGGGTCATCAGCGCGGTGACCTTTGAAGCGATCAAGCAGGACCTGGAAGTCGTCGGGGTGTATGATGGCTTTAAGTGGCTGTCCCGGGGCAATACGTCCCACACCGTCACCCTTCAGCACGACGTGATATCACGGATTCATCTCCGCGGGGGCTCGCTGCTCAGGACAGCCCGAGACAACCCCACCAAGAGTCCGGAGAAGATGGCACAGGTCATGAAGGCGCTTACTGAACTGAATATCCGCTACCTCGTGACGATCGGCGGTGATGATACGGCCTACACCGCTACCCGCGTTGAGAAAGAGGCCGGAGGAAAAATATCCGTTTGCCATGTGCCGAAGACGATCGACAACGATCTGCCACTTCCCCACGGTGTCCCCACCTTCGGGTTCGAGACGGCGCGCCAGCTCGGTATCCAGCTCGTGGAAAACATCATGGAAGACGCCCGGACAGCGGGCCGGTGGTATTTCGTGGTGGCCATGGGCCGTTCCGCAGGGCACCTGGCCCTCGGGATGGGCATGGGGGCCGGGGCGACGCTCACGCTGATACCGGAAGAACTGGGAGAGAATATCTCCTTGCATAAAGTCCTGGCCATCCTTGAGGGGGCAATCATAAAACGTCTTGCGAATGGCAAAAACCACGGTGTGGCGGTGATCGCCGAAGGCGTGGCCACACGGTTCAACGCCGATGAACTGACGTTTCTCAAGGACGTTCCCACGGATGACCACGGGAACATACGCCTGGCGGAGATCCCCCTCGGTGATGTTCTGAAGAAACGGGTTGTCGATGATCTCTCGGCACGGGGGATCAAGACAACGATCATCGCGAAGGACATCGGGTACGAGCTCCGCTGCCAGCCGCCCATTTCCTTCGACCGTGAGTATACGCGCTATCTCGGGTACAGTGCCGTGCAATTCCTCGTCAACGGCGGTACGGGCGCCATGATCATGTTGAAGGACGGGAAAAATATTCCGATCAAGTTCACCGACCTCCTCGACCCGAAGACGGGCAAGACGCGAATTCGCACGGTCGACACGAAATCAGACGATTATCATATGGCGAAACGGTATATGATCCGGCTCGAGAAGGGCGATTTTGAAGGGGACGCACTCACAACGCTTGCAGCTACCGCGAAGATGGAGCCTCAGGAGTTCAAGAAAAGATTTTCCGTTGCGGTATGATTTTTCCCGTCATGGTGGGAAGCGGGGAGCACATGAGCACATTTGCTGTTACAAACACATTCGCTGTTACAGGGAGATCCTTTTTTCTCTGGCAATGTGCTTGAGAATGATCATGGCGTTGTTGAGGCGCTGCAGCTTAAGGTTTCTCTTCCGCAGGCTCACGGGATCATTGGGCATCACCTTCTCATTTCTCGCGGCAGTCATGGCTTTATTCAGGTGCTCATTCAGCTCCTTGAGCATGTCCTTGTCGAACTTTTTAAGAAACAGGGGGTTGATGGTGATCATGCCGTCTGCAACATCAACGGCGACCACCTTCAGGCTCTTTCCTCGTATGGTGCCCTGTGCCATGGTGTCCTCTCAGGTCGTCCGGTGTGCCTTGAGCGCTTTTTCCAGCGCGTCCCGTTTCTTGAGCACGTTTTCCGCGTGCGACCGGAGGGCCGCCTTGTCCGCGCCCTGGGCAATCTTTTCATTCAGCCCCTGCAAATCGTTGAACAGGTCTGTTACCGCATCCTGAATCAGGGTATGGTTGTTCCTGTTTTTCTCGCACAAAAGGGAGACCGCGTTCGCCAGGTCTCTGAGCGTTGGGTCGTCGTTTTCCCTCAGCCGAAGGTTGATGGAAAGGTCTCCCGTGCACATTTTATCTATCGCACTCCGTATCCTGAATATGGGGCCGAGGAACCGGTGGGAATAGAGCGTTCCCACGACCCCGATGAACACGAGGAGTGCAACGAGGGAAATGGGAAGAAACAGCGGGAGATTCAGGATGTCCGCCAGCTTCTGGAACACGAGGAGCAGGAGCGTGTATGCGATAAGAACGAGGATGAAAAACCTGATGAATCGGGCCTGCGGTCCCGCGGCGCTGAGGTATCCCTTGCCTTTGGCGATGAGTAATCGTTTGCCCGTCGTCATGGAACTGTGCCCCCGCTTTTTTGCTCTCGATGCCTGCTGATGACAAGGATCTGTTCCGGTATTGTAAGAAATTATACTTACAAAACAGCGTTTGGTCAAGGTTATATTTGTCTTGAACTCCCCCCTGTGGTGTGATAGAGTTTTTGTATGCCCCTTTACGATCACCACAACCGGGGGATCGATTACCTCCGGATATCAGTCACTGACCGGTGCAACCTTGCCTGTG